>CALCUQ010000001.1 GCA_937906795.1 uncultured Bacteroidales bacterium
ATTATTACAAAAAGCTTGTCTTTTATAACCTTATGGTAATCTTTTCCCAACGCATACTCAGCTATTGAGGGGACAGAATATTTTTCCTTAAATGACAACGGTAATGAATATGGAGCCAAAAATACCAGAACAGTAGTGGCACCCTCTACCAAAGAAGATGGATTGAATCTTTTGTCCAGATTTCTGTATAAATAATGCATGGATGAAAAGTATCCGGCATTCATAGCATTGATATAGTACTCTTTATCATTAACAAGTTCATGAGATTGTACTACACCAAAATCTACAAAGCCCAACTCCTTAGACAGAGTTTCTATCTCTCTATAGTATTGTATAATATCCATATGCTATACACAAATTTAGCAATTATAAAGAATTTAGAACTATATTAAGATTATTTTACTAATTTTGTTAGGATAAGAGAGTTTTCCCATAAAAGTAATATATGAAAAGGATATTGGTAGTTGGTGCCGGTGGCCAAATAGGTACGGAATTGGTTCCCCACTTACAGAAGAATTACGGATACGACAACGTAATAGCTGCGGATTTAAAGCCGGAGATTGTTGAAAGATTATCCAAGACATCCAGAGCAATAAGTCTTGACGCCCTAAATTTGGAGGCATATGCCCAAATTGTAAGAACTGAAAAGATTGATGCTATATACAATCTTGTAGCACTCTTGTCTGCAACAGGAGAAAAGAACCCTCAATTGGCATGGCAAATAAATATGGGTGCACTATTAAACTCTCTTAATCTGGCAAAAGATTACAAATGTGCAATTTTCACCCCAAGTTCAATTGGTGCATTTGGAGACAATACACCACACTATAAAACTCCACAAGACACTGTAATGAGGCCAAATACAATTTATGGTGTATGCAAAGTTACAGGTGAGATGTTGGGAGACTACTACCACTCAAGATTTGGAGTTGATGCCAGAAGTGTAAGATTCCCAGGCATTATTTCAAATGGTGCAATGCCAGGGGGTGGAACAACAGATTACGCAGTAGAAGTATTCTATCACGCTGTAAAAACCGGAAAATACACATGCGAGGTTCCAAAAGACACATATATGGATATGCTATATATGCCAGATGCTCTTGAGGCAACCACACAGCTTATGGAAGCTGATCCTAAAAAACTTATACACAGAAACAGCTTCAATATTACCTCAATGAGTTTTACCCCAGAGCAATTATTCACCGAAATAAAAAAACGTATTCCAGAATTCACATGGAACTACAATATTGATCCAGTAAAAGAACAAATTTCTGCCTCATGGCCAGATTGTATGGATGACTCCTGT
>CALCUQ010000002.1 GCA_937906795.1 uncultured Bacteroidales bacterium
TCTGCAACTGTAACACCACCCTGCTGAACTGCACGACGTGCATCAGAACGGCTTTCGCAAAGTCCCGCTTTTACTAATACAGCCATGATGCAAGACCCTGCTGGCTTTACAGCTCTTCCTACAGATGATGCAGCTCTTGCATATACTTATGAGAATGGATTACATGCAAATTCTCAAATTGTAGGATATGTTACAACAGTTCAGTTTAAAGGAAAAGTAATACCAGTAAAAGTATGGAAACTAAATGGATCTACTGTAGAAGAAGCAACATTTGGCACAGACTATGATTCCAACTCAACACTATATTTCTACAATAACAAATTCTACCTTACAATTGCAGCATTAAATGCAGATGCTCATCTTGGCGTAACAGAAAGTAATGCAAAAGACTTTAATGTTAAAATTTATACAAACAGCATTTGTTACTTCAACTACTATATAAAACATATAGACAATGAAAATAACAGCATAACAGGTGTTATGGAGTATAGTATTGTAAGAAACAATTCATACAATATTAAAGTAACAAAAATACTTTCTCCTGGTGATGATGACCAGACAGAAGAGACTCCTACAGATACAACTCCTGTAGAGCAAGTAGATGCATACTTCCAGGTGAAACTTACCATTAAACCTTGGGTAGTTAGAGCACAAGATGCTGTTCTTGGCTAAGAGACAAACAATTTAATGTAATCAAATATAAGTAATCTATTATGTTTCAATTTTTAAAAAGACATATTGTTGCCATTCTCCTGCTCGCTGGAGTTTCAACAGGCTGCTCTTGGGTTAAAGACGATTTGTCCGGTTGCCCAAAGGGTTTTAAAATACAACTTAAAGTAGAGGCGAGCATATCTACAGAAGGCGGATTCAATGCTACCGCTTTTAGAGATGAGGTGCAAGACCTTACTCTGTTTGTATTTGACAGCAACGGCACTTATGTAGGCCATTATAGCGAGCAAGGCCAGGCATTGAAACAGAACGATTACACCCTAGATATTCCAATTGATCCAGGCCACTATAAGGCCGTGGCCTGGACCGGATTGGGAGACAGCCACTATATTACCTCCTCTTTGGTTGAAGGACAGACAAAAATAGAAGAACTTACAGTGTTGTTGGAAAGGGATGCCAATAACTGCCAGAATGATTACCTTAAACCAATATGGAACGGATATATTGATGATATAGAGGTTGTACAAAATGTCTATAAAGTATATGAGATTCCTATGTGCAAAATGAACAACAGTTTTGTTATTGTTCTGCAAGATTTTAATGGGAATCCTATTAAGGCCGAAACATTCACTTTTGAAATCCGTTCTGCAAATGGGCATATGGCGTATGACCACAGCCTTATTCCAGACGAAACAATAAATTACGGAGCATACTTTACACAAACTGTAAATATCTCCGATTATGACGACACAAAGGCTTCAAATGCAGATATAACTGTTGCAAGAGCCGAAATGAATACCCTTAGACTTGTTAAAGGGAACAGCACCAGATTTATATTAAAGGAGAAAGCGGGAGGTAAAGAAGTATTGGACATAAACCTTATCCAGTATATACTTCTTACAAGAGAATATTACCAGGATAGAGTTGGCACAAAACTTACAGACCAGCAATATCTTGATTATGAAGACAAATTTTCAATCATTTTTACAATTATGCCTACAGGTTCTATTTTGAATCCGTATGCGTTGGTTGAATTGAGCATCAACGGATGGGTACTTAGACCTCAGGATGCCATTTTATAAAGTAAACAATACAAATGAGCCATTTGATAACATATACAACCAGATTCTTTATTCTCATAGCATTGGGAGTAATGCTTGCCTGCTGCCAGAAACAGGAGCAACAGGTTAATGAGCAGGAAAGAACGGATGTTGTGAATGCATGGCTTTCTATGAATTTGAATATAGTCTTTTCTGGAGATGGGACAAAAGCTGCAGAAAATATTGAAGGTGGTACAAATAACGGTATAGATGAAAATGCCATAAAACGCCTTGCAATATGGGTAGTACCATCAGATGGAGGTACAGAAAATTGGGAAGAGGCTATAATGACATATATTCCAAATGTAACATTATTGTCGGGGAATAAATATGTTGCATCTGTAAGGACAAAGCTTAATGTAGATATGAACATCTATGTTGCAGCAAACATTTCTGCAAACATTGCATCCAAATTCCTTTCTGGCGGACCAGATGCCGTTTATCAGGCTACTTCCAATGATTATCCGCAACTTGTTAAAGAGTTTGCTTCGGAAGAAATGGGTATTGCCATGTTCTGCACAAAAAAGGCAACCACAAAGTTCACAGATGCCAATATTACCTCTTCCAATCCGGCAATCATTGACCAAAATACAGATGGAACAGAAGATGATATAGATTTGGTAAGAATGTTGGCTAAGGTGCACTTACTGTTTGAATGCTACGATACCCATCCCGACTATGTTGTAATTACAACACCCGGGTCCTTGACTCCTGCTGCTTATGGAGAATTTGGGTGGAGCAAACTAAGCGAAATAAGTTATATCCTAAATACTGTAAACAAAGACACTAAACTTATCCAACCATTATATGGTACTGGTGTATATAATGATACATACGCAGACAACAACCACTCTATGAATGATTTGCTGGAAAAGGGTATGGAATGGAATTACAAGAGTGGCGCAGAAAACAAATTCCTTGCTTTTGCAGAGGATCTTTATGCAGACCACGATGCAAACTGGAATTTGTGGGCAATAAAACCTGAACAATTTATAGAAAACAAAGCTCCTTTTGGAACTTGCACAGATGGGGCTTATGTAAATGGACTTTATTGCCTTGAAAACACTAGCGACTATGCTCTAAAAACATCAATGAGTGAAGATGAGCAAAAATATGTTCCATATATGGTAGCCACCCACATAATTGTTAAAGCAAGATTTGTTCCAAGGCATATTATAACAGGGGTAGACCCATATGGAGATCCTATTACAAATACAGACCCAGGGGAGGATGGATACGATACTGCACTTGCAACACTTGCAGAAAAGAAAGCCAGCGATGGAGCAGTTGACGCCAAAGGCAATCCAACAGATTATCCTCAAGGTACTTTCTTTACTATGGATATGAAGAGTTTCTACAGCTATGATGGAATGATAGCCACTATGACTGCAAAAGGGTATACAAGAAAGTCATTTGCAGAATATCCTGGCGGATATGGTTTCTATTTCTCTTATATCCATGGGGGGACAGATCCATCTACTAACCAAGTTACATTTGATGGGAACAATTCCGGTGTATTCAGAAACCATTACCACATACTAAATTGCAGTCTTTTAAAAGTTCCTGCAGTTCCAGGCAGTTTCAACGCCCTAATGATGGTAAATTCAAAAGTTGTAGATTGGAACCCTAAAGGTGCCCTCAACATTATTGTAAAACCTAATTCATAGTTTAGCTCCAGAATGAAAAGATATATATACATATTGGCATTAGTTGCTCTATATGCAATAACCGGTTGTCAGAAACAGGATTCCCCCTTAACACCACAGCAGGAGCCTGTAATGATGATTAGTGTGCAAAACAGCACAGATGACCCTAAGTTTACCTTTTTATTCTGGGAAAAAGAAGATTTTGAGAGAGGTTTGACAAATGCCAATCAAGGCCCGGCTACCCCATATTATATTGCCAATCCTACAGGAGAAATAAACAATTACCAGCAGATACAAGGTACAACCGAAACAGGTGAGAATAAAACTTTGTATAATACAGGACGTATTTATCCGGAGAATTACGGAGTTGCTGTATGCACCGGTTATGGGCCATATGGTGGAATAAACCCTAAAATAATGGAAGATTCAGGTATGACCGACTACCGGACTCTTGTTGTAGCCTCTCCTGGTGCTACTGATGCTTTGGTATCCCAGAATTATCTTGAGGGCTCTTCTCTTAATCCATTTAGTGGCAATCTTGAGTTTTTTCATCCTCAGATACAATTGACAATTTTTGCAAAATTGGCCGGAACAATGGCCAAATATATAAAGGATGTGAGTTTTACCATTCCTGGAGAATATTTATTGGAATCACTTGCGTGGGATTACCAGGCAAAAGGCTATCGCCCTTCTGCACAGCGCAATGCACTACAGGTATCGAGCACTGTTTTAAATGAATACCTTAACAGTACAGATGATAAAACATTGGGTACCGTTTATGTTGTACCAAAAGCAGATGCCACAGATTATTTGATGGAGACAATAGATATTATTGTAAGTGGTAAAATTGATTATGTTATATTAAAAAGTTTGGGGAAAAATGAAGAATGGCTTCTGAAAGAGTTAAGTGAAAAAGGGTATATATTAAATGAAATTTTAGTAGCTTGTATAATTGATAATAAATTAAATATTGTAAAAAAATTAAATTATAATGGTAAATGAAGTGGATCAATTACCATTATAATTTTTTTTAAAAAGTTTAATAAATCCAAGTCCATTAAAAATTAAAACGATTAATAATGATATAATAAAATCCGTCGAATATATAATTTGAGTAAAAGTAAATTGTAAAATTTATGAAGTTGAAGATTAATGTAAAGTGCAACTTAGGAAAAACGAAACATTATCACACCACTAAATGTAGTATAGCGATAATTATATGGATATTTTAGACGGAAGTAAAAGAACTTAGTTATAGACAGATGAAGCACGAACTAAAATACGTATGTTATTCTAAACGTAGTACAAGCAGTAGATTCAAATGCAGCAAAGTTTTAATGTACAAGATAGGTGTTGTGTTCTATCTGTATTTTTTTGCGTTTAAAAGAAACACACAAAAAAGTACACAATGCATTAAACAATCATAAAGAGTAATCATTTTACATCACACATCATAAAACTTATTACCAGTTATATAAATTACGAAATTAATTTAAGTTTTGGGGGAATACAAAATGTCAAATTTAAATGAAGCAGAAGATTACAAGATATTAAGTTTTGAAACAGACGCAAAAATACCAGAGGTAACAAATGAAAGCGAT
>CALCUQ010000003.1 GCA_937906795.1 uncultured Bacteroidales bacterium
TGCTAACATTCAAACTACGATGAAATGAATTTGATATTGTACCACCTGAAATTTTTACCACAGCCGGATGGAAAAATGGCACAGCTACTTGATAAGATCCATTATAACCATCCTCATACCTGCCCTCTGCACATATTCCACCACCCAATGGATAATTTGATTCCATCATTTCTTCTTGAGAAAAATCAAAAGAATATGCAATTATTGGGACATTATTTAAAATGTTTCCTGAGCTCATTTCAAACCTTCCCTTAACATGTACACCACACCCGGATGTATTGGCTTTACAGCCAGAGATAGTTGCATTATCCTTCATACTCAGGTACGCTCTACCCTTGTTTGTAGCATTAACATAAACTCCACCACCTCTATATGATGCAGTACAATTTCTTATAGTGGCATTCCCACTCATATGTACACCATAACTGCTCGAAATATCAGCAAATCCAGCAGGTTCAACTCCTCCATAATCAACACCATACGCAGGTGGATCTGCTTTAGGTGCATCAACATACACTGCGGCCCCCCTATATGCAGTACAATTCTCAATAATTCCGCCACTAAAATTAAAAGTGCCATATACAGTTGTTCCAGGTTTAGGATATTTGTCAATATACACTGCACCACCATGTTGATTCACACCTGAATATAAAGAATTGTCAGAACCATAATGATTATCCAAATTAAATCCACAATCAGTAATTACACCGCCACTCATATTAAAAACACCACACTCATTTATGTACACACCACACCCATAACCACTATCACCAGATGCAAAATTCTGCTTAAAATTCTTTATTGTACCAGATACTAAATTTAAAGTTCCACCATTAACATAGATACCGGCAGCTGTATGATAAAAAGCGCCACCATTTATCGCACCACCTTTAGCACTACTATTATCAACAATTGTTAAGCTTGAACCCTCTTTTATTTCAAAAAGATTAAAACCTCCTGTTTTGGATGTCAAGGTGCAATTGTTAAGATTTAAAGTTATTTTGGTACCATTTTCTATATACATCTTATTTGAAATGGTGCAATCATGATCCAAGAAAAAAACAATTTCCGTACCCGAATTATAATGTGCATTCCCATTGGCATCTATATTTGCCGCCCACGCATGTGCTCCATCTCTATCGTCATCAACCAAGTGTGTAGCCTGAGCCCTTAGTTGCATAGCACTACATATAAATGTAAAAAATAAAATACCAATTATATATCTGATACTATTCATATTTCTTAAGATGCATTTTAAAGATTATAAAAAGTTCCATCCATTAACAGCATCAATACTGCCAACTTTATTTGATATTACAGACTGAACCAAAACAGACAATCTTAATTTTGCTCCAACAACAGGAGAAGCAGCTGTTAATTTGTAACTTTCAAATAATGGAGGATTAGCAATCTCATGTGGTTCAAGTACTTGGGTAAAATAATAATATCCATCATTTCCTTTTATCCACCCCGTAGGACATAGATTTGTAAACTCCCCATCTGTGTCCTTATTCCATTTGCTTACTATATCTTCTGTTCCATCCCCCCTTTCAAGAATCCAGTAACCAACAAGAGCAACCCTTATATAACTGTCTGCCATGCCGGTATTCTCAATTTCCAATGCCTTCTTTACATTCCCCTCAACCATATCATCTACCTCAACATCAACCTCTTGTGGCATAGAAATTATATATGTATACTTTTTATCTGCACTCCAGTTATCAATTGTAAGCTCTTTTAGTTTCTTTACCAGAGTATAGCCATTTTCCCCAATTGTTATTGATATTTCCAATGTTGCTTCTGAAGATGAAAGGTTTTGAGGAATAACCATAAACACCTGATTGGAATTAGTTTTTATAATATCATCTTTAGCAAAATCTGAACTGTTTGCTATAGTCTGGCTAAAATCTTTTGTGTCGGCCGACAAATTACTCCACTCAAAAGCTACATTTTTTGGTTTCTCCCCTGTAGGACTATACAAAAGGGAACAATCGCCAGAATACTTTATCCCCTTTAATGAGATAGTATTTATTTTTACCCCACTTGGAATATTTCCTACCTTAAAGTATATCGCCGACAATGCATGATGAAACTCAAGCGGCACATTTCCCCCATGTGAATTTTTGACAAGTTGGGGAGAGATTGCAAAAATCAGATCTGGCTGATTCTCCGCATCATTTTTCTCAGCTGCCGGATTTGGAAGAGAGTATGAAAATTCACCCGAATACGAGTATACACCTCCTGCATTGCCAACAGTAAAGACAGGAGAGGGAGAAATAGCCATGTTCTCATTTTTCACTCCAGTAGCAGATGTTGCATAGGCAAAGAAATTGAGTTGGTCAGACTCTGGCCAGAATCTGTCGCTTTTGCCAACTCCAGAAGTGACTGAAACTTGCTCTCCCAAAATAAATGATGTCATATCATTCAAGTAAGCATAAGATACAAATGACGGAATAGTTTCATTAGTGTATGGTGCATCCTTA
>CALCUQ010000004.1 GCA_937906795.1 uncultured Bacteroidales bacterium
CTTGTCATGCGGTATTTCTCCTCTTCAGCCTCCCAGCCTGCCATAGCAGAAAGATGGTGGTCTCCCCAAGTCTTGTCAAAGTTCAACTGAGTTGTACTAACCATACGGTTAACATTTCTGTGGCGGTCTGACATATATCCACCAGGCTCACCGTATGCAGTGAAGTTAGGGTGCCCGTATAGCCAACCGAATCTGTCATGAACATATAGCCAGTCGCTGCTTATTGTAGTCTTTGCGGTCAACCACTCTGTGAATTTGACTTCCATCCAGCCTTTCAAAAGCAAACGGTTCTGACGTGCGTCATTGATCTGCATGTCGTATGTAGGAACAGGGTTAACTGTACTTACTGTAGGGTTCCAGCGCTCCATGTAAAGGTCACCGGTCTCTTTGTAAGCATAAGGCCATCTTTCATTCAAGTAAACTTTCCATATTGTATAAGGGTCATCTTTTGAGTGGTCCTCCTGGTGACCTTCCTGGAATGTCCAAGAGTACTGTAGGTTACCGCCCAATTTGATGAACTTGTTAAGAGTTGCCTCACCATTGATAGTTGTTGAAACCCTCTGCAAGTTCTCAATAGATGTCAAACCCTGTTGGTCTGAGTATGCAACTGAAGCGTAGATTCTACCTTTTTCACCACCACCTGAGATGTTGTACTCATAGTTTTGTGAAATACCTTTGCGGAACAATACATCTTCCCAATCCTTGTAAATATATTTGCTCTCATCTCTTGAAGGGTAGTTCTGCTCAACTTTGGCAGCTACGTAATCCTCCAATGTATTATAGCTCTTCCATGCGTTAGGGTTGTTCTGGCCATAGTGGTACCATGCCTGTCTGTGCAACTCCTCAGTCTCTGCATCTGATGCCAATGGGTAGTTGTCGTATGCAAAGTAAGAAACACCAACACTTGCTTTGAAGGTTGAAGTGACTTTACCTCTCTGACCTTTCTTTGTAGTAATAAGGATTACACCGTTTGATGCGCGTGAACCGTACAAAGAGGCAGCAGCGGCATCTTTAAGGATTGTGATTGACTCGATGTCTGAAGGATTCAAGAAAGACATTGCAGTTGTTGAGATATTGCCTGAAGACCAGT
>CALCUQ010000005.1 GCA_937906795.1 uncultured Bacteroidales bacterium
GCTTGACATTGCATTATATTTTTAGTATAATAGGCAAGCTGTAAAGTGTGTCAACTTTACAGAACATAATTTTTTAAAAAAAATCTGATTTAAACCATTCATTTATAGCACAAAAAGTTAATTTTTGTTTGCTTACTTTACACTTCTGCACCGCATTTTCTATCTCCTTATACAATTCACCTCCAGGTGTAAGGTCTCCCCCCTTCAAATAAATTATTCCATGCCTGTATTTGCCCTTAACCCACGGCAAGAAATTCCCCAAGTCTGTAACGGCTCTTGAAACAATGTAATCAAAAGTTTCATTTACCTGCTCTGCCCTACTCTTTATTGCCCTCACATTGGTAAGCCCCAACGCCTTTGAAATTTCCTCCACCACCTTTATCTTCTTTCCAATGGAATCAACAAGCAGAAATTCAACCTGTGGATACATTATAGCCAATGGGATTCCCGGAAAACCACCACCGGTACCTACATCCATAATTTTTGTCCCTTGCACAAAGATTCCTCCTACCTGTTGTTCAAATTTTGCAATTGCCAAAGAGTGCAGCACGTGATGAACCATAAGTTCATCTATATCTTTTCTGCTTACAACATTAATCTTACTGTTCCACTCCTTATACAACGGCAACAACATATCAAATTGCTCCTGTTGTTTGGGGGTTATATTTTCAAAATAGGTTTTCATACTTCTATTCTTCTTCCAGTTCCTTATTCATAGAATATTTACGCCATTTATCCATTAAAGCAACCATATCAGATGGAATATCATTTTCTACAAATATATGTTTGCCTGTCATTGGATGAACAAAGCCCAGTGTCTTTGCATGCAAAGCGTGTCTTGGCAATATTTTAAAACAATTGTCTATAAATTGTTTGTACTTTGAATATATCGTTCCATTAAGGATTCTGTCCCCTCCGTATCTGTCATCATTAAACAATGGATGGCCAATTGAATTCATATGCACTCTAATCTGGTGAGTCCTCCCCGTTTCCAGTTTGCACTCAACAACAGTAACATAGCCAAATCTCTCCAGCACTTTATAATGGGTAACCGCCCTTTTGCCCGTTTCTTTATTTGGGAAAGCCTTAAACCTCATTCTGTCATTTGGATCCCTCCCTATATTTGCATCAATAGTACCACAATCCTCTTTAACGTTACCCCAAACTATTGCAATATATTTGCGGTCAATTGAATGGTCAAAAAACTGCTTGGCAAGCCCCATTTGCGCCTCATCATTCTTTGCAACCACCAACAAACCAGATGTATTCTTATCAATTCTATGCACAAGGATACCCATTCTCTCGTCGGTTCCGTCAGGCCCCTGCTTTATTCCCAAATGATAAGCCAATGCATTTATAAGCGTACCGCTAAAGTGTCCATGCCCCGGATGCACAACCAACCCTGCAGGTTTATTGATAACCAGCAAATCTGCATCCTCATATGCAATATCCAACGGAATATTCTCGGGAAGAATCTCCATACCTCTACGCTGGTATGGCATTACAATGGTAATAATATCGTTAGGCTTTACTTTATAATTTGCCTTAACAACCTTATCGTTAACCCTTACATAACTGGCATCTATGGCAAGTTGTATTCTGTGACGGCTTGTTTTCTCCATGTGGTTGGTAATATATTTATCAACCCTGAGCATGCTCTGTCCTTTATCTACAACAAACCTGTAATGCTCAAACATTCCTCCATCTTCAGAATCGTCGTCGGAATCCTCTTCAGACAAATAAGGATCTTGAGCCATTTTGTCGGCCGACAAAGAATTGTCCCAATCCTCTTCTACCCTAAAATTATCAAAAAGATTAGTCCTCTTGTTCTGCTTCATTTTGCTCATCAATTACTGGGACAAGTGTTTTATCCAATGTACAGTAAACTGTAACAAGAGAGCCCATATTCAATGTAACTCCACCATCTTTTCCAAAAGCCTCTGGAACTTGTTTGTATACAACTGCAGCCAACGAATCCTTAAAATCCTTTACTGTATTATCAAATATAACCTTATTAAGATTAAGGGAATTGTCTATAAGATAGTTCTTTACCAACGGATATGGAATTCCAAGCAAATTTGGAAGATAAGTCTTGTTTTCATCTTTGTTTACTCCAACTTTAAGATCTATCTCACTTTCACAAATAATTTCTATTCCACTTGCAATCTCTTTTCCTTTATAGAGTTGACCAATAACGTTATTTGTAGCCAAATCTCTCACATATATAAGTTTGCCTACTCTCAATTGGCTTGATGCAAGTTCACTTAATGCCTGTCTTAATGAAAAACCAACCAGATAAGGCATTTTAACCATTTTAGGACTTGTTGCATTTATACACAATAAAATGCGTCTGTTTTTCTTTACCTTACTGTCAGCTGCAGGAGTCTGCTTATAGACCGTTCCTGGTGCCATTCTGTTTATATACACCGAATCTGTCACCTCCAAACGCAGATTATGAGCATCGGCAAGCTTTATTGCCTGCTCTACAGTAAGGTTTGCAAATGAAGGGACAACCTGCTCCTGATTATGCCTTGTAATATATTTTAATGTTGAAAACATCAGGAATATAAGAACAAGTACAACCGCTACAGAAACATATATAGTTTTAGACACCCAGTTCCAATACCACTTCCCGCTTCTGGAAGAATTTTTTGAGCCTTTTTTTACCATAAAAAAAAATTTCTGCTAAGATAAAGATTTTAGCAGAAATTTTAAAACTTAAACTTTGTATACTATCTTCTTGGGCCACCCATTGGTCCACGTCCCATTGGGCCTCTACCCATTCCACCTTGTCCTCCAAAGTTTCCGAATCTCCATACAAAAGTAAACATAAAATATTGTCCCAATGTATTGTTTGTTACATCCTGAACATAGTTGTCTGTTGTTGTTCTATATGTATTCTTTGCATCCTTTAAGATATCATACACTTTGAATTTAAGTGTTGCTGATTTCTTGAACAAAGTCTTTGACAACTCTGCATTCCACACTGTAGATGGTTTGTTGTAATCTTCGTCATAACCTTTGTAGAAAGTATGGTTTATATTGGTAGTTACATTGAATCCGCCTGGAATAGTAATATTTGCCGACCCTGTAACTGCATTTGTCCAGGTAGCAACTTTATCCATTGTACTTACAGTATACCATGCATTGTTATAGCTTACTCTTGCACCTGCAATCAGCTCAATCCAATTGTTTCTGAAGGTAAATCTAAGATTCTCAGAAACAGAAACGTTCTTTGTAACGTTTTCTGCAAACTCCTGATTGTTATCTCTCACGTAAGAAACAGAATTATTGAATCTTACATTAGTAAATGAACTAACCCAGAAATATTTTGATTTTGCAATTGGAGTATTCACCATTACTCTGGCATTAACATTAAATACAGGCTTGTCTGTATTCTCATATGTTGAAACCTGAACACCTTCTGGTGTATAATACTTTTTGGAAACAATCTGGTCACTTGTATAAGATGCATTCATACCTGTACTGAACCAGCTCATTTTTTCTCTGTTATTAGATCTGTACTCCAACCAGAAATTATGAGAGAAAGCAGGTTGCAAGCTTGGATTACCCTCAACTCTGTATAAAGGATCAGAATTGTCCTCAACAGGCATCATCTGATTTATGGATGGTTGCGAAACTCTTCCTCTATATCTTATTCTAAAGAATTTTGTATCAGAGAATCTATAATCAAATCTTGCAGTAGGAGAAACATTTAGAGTTGAGTATGTAGTATCTCTAATCACCTGGCTGCCATCATCCTCAAAAGTCTCTCTGTAGCTTTTTGTCTTACTTGGCTGAAGATTGACACCCACTGTAAAGTTATACTTCTCCTCCTGTTTCATAAAGTTAAGTTCAGCCTGCTGGGTTATAAAGGTATTCTCAATATATGAAGTGTACAGATAATCCATTTTATCATACTCGTTTGAATTACCTTTATCAAATGTCTCTTTGTCTGAATTTGTCTTTCTGAAAGTGTATCTGTATGCACCCTCTACAAAGAAATTCTTACCTAAAGGCTCAGTATACGAAATTCTGCCGGCAATTACATTGCTTCTCTCTTTCTTGTTGTAATTCTGGTCAATAATATCTGTAGACTTTTGCCCCTGATTATCATAGTAGTTTGTAGTAGAGAGATTGAAACCATCTATAAAATTGTTGGAATAATTGTAATTTACAGAAATTGACAATGTCCTGCCAGGTTTTCCAAGTTTTTGTCTCCATAAAAATTGTGAACCAAAACTTTCATTATGGTTATCACCATATGAACTGCTTAAACCATCATTGGTCATCTGGCCATTGGTTTTTGTTTCAAACAAATTTTCAGAATCAAAACTTCCTCTACCAATATTCACTCTTGGTCTTATTAGGAAAGAGGCGTTTTCTGATATTTTATAGTCAATTTCACCACCAAATCTGAAACCGTCTGTATTGGTTATATCATAACCCTCTTCATGAGTAGTCATAGTTCTGTCATCTGCAAGCATGGTAGTCTTGTCCTTTACCTCAGTAACGTACTTTTCACCACCATTATACAACATATTACCCTGAAGTTTCAATTTATCCTCTGCAGTAACTGTATTGGCATTGATACCACCCATCCAAGATGTAATTTCACCATTTCTTCCAAATCCAAAGGCACCACCGCCGCCTCCCATTCCGCCACGCATTCCACTCATCATAGAACCAGCCATATCTGTAAATCCTCTGTTATTGGTATTGTTCACATTCCCGATAAAACTTATTTGGGACTTGTCTGTAAATCTACCAATCATAGCAGCACCTTCATATCTTCCCTTCTCCTGCATAGGATCATAACCGCCACCACCGCTAAGATTTCCAAACCAACCCTTCATCATACCCTTCTTTATACCCAAATCAAGAACTGTTTCCTCCTCACCATCATCAATACCGGTAAATTGAGCCTGGTCAGATTTCTTCTCAAGAATTCTCACTTTTTCAACAATCTTTGCAGGTAAATTTTTTGTTGCCAAAGATGGATCATCCAAGAAAAACTCTTTTCCATCAATCATAACTTTATGGATTTCCTCTCTATTAGCAGTAATTTTTCCGTCTGAACTGACTTCAATACCCGGAATCTTTTTAATCAACTCTTCCAGCATATCAGTCTCATTTACTTTAAATGAAGATGCGTTGTATTCAATTGTATCTTTCTTTACAATTATAGGGTTTGCAACATCTGTAACAACTACTGCATCCAAAAGGTTAACATCTTCACGAACAAGAAGATTACCATATTCATTTGCCCCTTTCTTTATATCAAAGACAAACTTTTTGGGTTTGTAACCCATATATTCAAAAGTGAATGTACCCCTTCCAACAGGCAGTCCCTGCAGAACTACAATACCTTCCGAATCAGTAAGAGCATACTTTCTGGGTTTCTGGTCTCCAATAAACTTCACCGACAAAGTACCAAACTCAATTGGATTATTGGTTAGAGAGTCCAGAACCTTTGCTCTAAAATAAGTTCCCTTAGCTTTTGTACCAACCTGAGGATCCTCTTCTACACTGCTATATGCATATAGGCTTGAGCCACTAAGGAACATTAAAATTGTGGCTAACCCCACACAGCATAAAAATCTTTTTAACATCACTTTTTTTACTTTAAAATTTTAACACTCTTTTGACTTTAAAAGTCTATAAAAGTTTAATCTCTATATGAACTTATTTTACTTTTTTTGGATTATTTTTTACAAACTCCTCCCAACTGCTGCATTTTAGGGATTTCGAATGTAATTTATCACCGTTGTAATAGTGACAAAGAGCAATTGCAAGTGCATCTGTTGCATCGAGATACTTTTGCGGAATGCATATATCCAATATTTTCTGAGCCATAAGTGCAACCTGCTCTTTTGAGGCAGCACCCCTGCCTGTAACAGACAATTTCACACTTCTTGGCGCATATTCAAAAATTGGAATATCTTTTTGCAAGGCCGCCGCAATTGCTGCCCCCTGTGCTCTGCCAAGTTTTAACATAACTTGCGGATTCTTACCATAAAAAGGGGCTTCAATAGCCAATTCGTCGGGAGTATATTTCTCTATAAGAGCTGTCACTTGAGCCATAATTGTTTTAAGGGTAACAAAATGATCTTTCTGTTTTTTAAGATCAATTACTCCCATATCAACATACTTTACACTTTTATCCAATACATGAACAATCCCAAAACCCAATATCTGGGTTCCGGGATCAATTCCTAGTATTATTTTGTCTGTATTTTTACTGTTCATCAAACAAATGGACAATTACTCAATTACAGAAAATCCTGCAAATTTAGCCAATGCCTCAGGCAAATGGATTCTACCTTGCTCATCCTGATTGTTTTCAATTAATGCAGCCAGGATTCTAGGTAAAGCCAAAGAACTTCCATTAAGAGTATGAGCCAATTGTGTTTTTCCTTGCTCATCTTTATATCTTAGTTTCATTCTGTTTGCCTGGAAACTTTCAAAATTGGAAACACTGCTCACTTCCAACCAGCGTTGCTGAGCTTGAGAATATACCTCAAAATCATAGGTTATAGCAGAAGTAAAGCTCATATCTCCACCACACAATCTAAGAATTCTGTAAGGCAACTCCAATTCCTTGACAATGCTCTCAACATGCTCTACCATAGCATCCAATGCTTTGTGAGACTCCTCTGGTAAAGCCAATTGTACTATTTCAACTTTATCAAATTGATGAAGTCTGTTCAAACCTCTCACATCTTTTCCATATGAGCCTGCCTCTCTTCTGAAACATTGTGTATAAGCAGTCATTTTTACAGGAAAATCATTTTTGGCCAGAATGCAGTCTCTGTAGATATTTGTTACAGGAACCTCTGCTGTTGGAATCATATAGAAATTATCCAAACCTACATGGTACATCTGTCCCTCTTTGTCTGGCAATTGACCTGTTGCATATGCAGAAGCCTCATTTACTACCAATGGAGGTTGAATCTCCAAATATCCGGCTTTTGTATTTCTGTCAAGGAAGAAAGAGATAAGAGCTCTTTGAATAGCTGCTCCTTTTCCTTTATAAACAGGGAAACCTGCACCAGTAAGCTTAACTCCCAAATCAAAATCTATGATATCAAGCGATTTTGCCAATTCCCAATGTGGTTTTGCATTCTCTGGAAGAACTTTTTTCTCTCCACCCTCTCTAACAACAACATTATCTTCTGCTGTTTTACCTTCTGGCACCAATGAACAAGGAAGATTAGGAAGCAGAACAAGAGAGTCCATCATCTCTTTGTTTCTGTTTTCCATTTCTGTTTCCAACTCTTTAGATTGCTCTTTTAGAGCTGCCACCTCTTTCTTTACAGCCTCAGCAGCATCTTTCTCCCCTTTCTTCATCAACATTCCAATCTCTTTAGCCTTAGCATTCTGTTGTGCCAACACCTGATCAAGATTGGTTTGTGCTGCTCTTCTTTTTGCATCAGCCTCAAGAATATTCTTTACAATCTCTTTAGCATCAAAATTCTTTACAGCCAATCTCTCAATTACAAAATCAGGCTGTTCTCTTAAAATCTTTAGAGTTAACATATCTTAAAAGTTTAATTATCATTGAAACAAAAAAGGCATCCCTATACTAAGGATGCCTCTATTGCATAAGTCTAGCAATCCTTAGTTTTGATAAGGAAGAACCGAGACAAACGATTTACCCTCTGCTTTTTTAGTGAATTTTACTACACCATCAATTAAAGCAAAAAGAGTGTGGTCTTTACCCATTCCAACGTTCAAACCAGGATTGTGAACTGTTCCTCTTTGGCGTACAATAATGTTGCCTGCCTTACATTTTTCACCTCCGAAAATCTTAAGGCCTAGTCTTTTACTTTGTGATTCACGGCCGTTCTTTGAACTACCGACACCTTTCTTATGAGCCATAGTCTAATAAAATTTTAATTAAGCAATTGATTCTATTTGGATTTGTGTTAAGCATTGACGGTGACCGTTCTTTTTATCGTATCCTTTACGACGTTTTTTCTTGAATACGATCACTTTTTTACCTTTTAAGTGCTCTAGAACTGTAGCTTTAACAGCTGCACCCTCTACGTAAGGAGCACCTACCTTAACAACACCCTCGTTGTCTGTTAATAAAACTTTCTCAAAAGAAACTGAGGCTCCAACCTCATCCTGTAGGCGGTGAACATAAATTTTTTTACCAGCCTCTACTTTAAACTGTTGTCCTGCAATATCTACAATTGCGTACATTATAAAATATTTTTACGGGTTTCGATAGTAAGCGGTTAGTCAACTAACTAACTCTTATTCAATAGCTTATCTACCTCTTATAATTTTTTAGGACTACAAAAGTAGTATTTTTTATTTTTAGTACAAAAAAATTGCTTCTTTTTTTAAATAACATTTTTATTACATTTTACTTTTTACTAAATTTGTAGAATAAAATTGAGACTATGGAATCACCTTTTGAGTATAACAAATGCGTAAGCGGAGCCAATTTTATTGGAAGATCACAAGAAGTGGGAGTTTTATGTAACCTCATTAGAGAACGTAACAATGTCCTTATTTATGGTCCTGCCAGAATAGGCAAAAGATCTCTTATCTACAATTCCCTGGAAAAGCTAAAACAGGAATCTTTTGATTTTGTCTTATGCAATATAAGCTTGTTCAACATAAGATGCGTAGAGGCTTTTATGCTTAAATACACCAACGAACTGTTGTCTTGTTTTTCCACTTCTGCCATTGAGTGGACAAACATACTAAAAAAATATGCTCCATCTGCCCAATATGTAATAGATTCCACATCACACTCAAAGATAAAATTCACATACTCAAACAAAAGTCTGCTTAATCAAAATCAGATTAACGAATTGCTGGAATTGCCGGAAAAACTCGCTAAGGAGTTCAATACCCGTATTATAATCTATTTTGAACAGTTTCAGGATATACTTCTTTTTGATGACCCGCATACATTTTTCCTTACATTGGAAAAACAATGGAATTCCTATACAAGAACAAACTTTATAATTACAGGAGAAAGGTTCAATGCTATGGATGAGATATTTGAAGAGAAAAAATATTTCTACCATTTTGCACACAGAATTGCCATAAACCCTATTGATGAAAAGGTATTCACAGAATTTATAATGAAAGGGTTCATGAAAGCGGGAAAAGTTGCACAACCCGAGCAGGCCGCAAATATCTACAACATTGTAGAGGGCGACCCTTGGTACACCCAACACCTTGCATCAATCTGTTTCGACCTTACAAAAGGATACCTTAATGACAATATAATTGAACAAGGAGTATTAAGACTGCTTAACCTGCATGACTGGCTGTTCCACTCCATTGCGTATGGATTGAGCAGACACCAGCTGAGGTTCATAAAGGCAATCCTGGAAGGGGTAACCAAATTTTCTTCTGCCGACATATTGGACAAATACAACCTCAACTCTTCTGCTAATGTAAACAGATTGAAAGAGGCTCTGTCCAAGAAAGAAATCATTACTTTCAACGACAAAAAAGAGGCCATTTTCCTTGACCCTCTTCTTAAACTTTGGTTTATAAGATACTTCTTTGCTAAGTAACAAATATCCTCAAATATGAAAAAGATTGTAATTTTAAGTGGTGCGGGAATAAGTGCAGAAAGTGGCATTGATACCTTCCGCGGAGGAAATGGTTTATGGGACAACTACAATGTAGAAGATGTAGCCTCTATTGACGGTTGGCACAGAAACAAAGAACTTGTTCTTAAATTTTACAACATAAGACGCAGGGAAGTAGAACGAGTTTCTCCAAACTCTGCACATATTGCATGTAAGGAACTTGAGGAGAAATATGATGTTACTGTTGTAACACAGAATGTAGATGATTTGCACGAGAGAGCAGGAAGTTCAAAAATAATCCACCTGCATGGAGAAATAACCAAAGCAAGAAGTGAAAAAGCAGATTGGGAGCCTAATTTTTCAATAGGCTACAATGATATAAATCTTGGGGATCTTGCTCCCGACAAAGGGCAGATAAGACCTCATATAGTATGGTTTGGCGAAGCAGTTCCAGAATTGACCAGAGCAGCAAAGGCTGTAGAAAAAGCTGATATTCTGGTAATCATAGGAACCTCTTTAAACGTATATCCTGCAGCAGGGCTTGTAAGATATACCAAACCCGGATGCAGGATATTTCTTATAGATCCAAATCCTATGAATCTTAATTTACCAAACTTTAAACAGTTTGTTGCAACTGCAACAAGTGGCATGTCCCAATTGAAGGAAATTCTGCTTGGCTAGTACTCAATAAGAGTTACAAATCCATCCATTGTACTTACCAGCAATCTGTTGTCCTCTATAGGCTGTATATAGTTTATAAGGGCAATTGAAACTTTGTATTTCCATGCTATTGAACCATCAACAGCATTGAGTGCTATTATGTTTCCTTTATCTGTTGGAATAAAAACCAGTCCTTTATCATCTTTTCCCCCTTTTGGAACAGATGTAATAGGTGTTGGAGCAATATCATAACCATATCCTGCATCAGAGGCCCATTTCAACATTACCCCACTGTGCACCATAGGCTGGTCCAAAGCTGTAATTGCTACCATTCCTGCCGTAAGGGCAAGAACAGTATCTTTCATTGTCTTTACATAATATATCTTTTTGTCGGGAGACAAACCTACAGACTCCCTTCCCCCCTTCTCTTGCCAAAGTTGTTGTCCTGTATTTGCATTTATACCGTAGGTCATTCTTCTTGGAGTTGCAATGATAATTGTATTGCCTGCTTTAACTGGCCATACAGATGCAGGTGAAAGCATTCTGCTTCCTTTTGTTACCCAGGTCCACTGAACCTTGCCATTGTTTGGATTAAGCGAATACAATGTATTTGCCCAATCTCCAAACACCACCTGCTGTTTGTCTACATATGGTTTGCACTCAATAAAGCCCTTTATATCTGAATTCTTCCATACAAGTTTTCCATTTTTTGCATTAAGTGCCCTGAATGTATTGTCTGATCCTCCAATATATACAACATTTCCCAATATTGCAGGAGAGCCCAAAACAGATTTGCCAAATTCATGTTTCCATCTCAATGAGCCATCCTTTAAATTTAATGAGTATACATAATTATCTGTACAACCAACTATTACAGAGGCATTTGAAGACCCGTCTGCATATATTGCAGGTGTTGAGAAAATTTTTCCGTTTGCCTTGTAACTCCACACAACTGAACCGTCTTGCCAGTTTAGGGCATATATATAGCCCTGAGTGTTGGCATATACAACATATTGTTTTGAAACTACAGCACCACTACCTATATCTGCATTGTCTATTCTCCTCCATATCTCTTTAACATTTGGATACTCTTTGTTCATATCAAAATTTGGTCTTGGATATTTTACATTGGAATCAAAAGGGAGTCCTTTACTCATTCTTAGGGTATGCCATGGGTGATTTGTGATTTTAGGGTCTGCAATCCTTTCACTAAAAGTTACGCTGCTGCCCTCCACTTTAATGATATTGTAGCCAGGACCTTTTCTGCCTGCAGACATAGAAGAACGTCCGATAACCGCAGGAATACCCTCGTATACCATTGCTCTGTCTGTGTGCCAATGTCCGTTTAGAATAAGTTGGGTGTTCATTTTATGCAATACATCCAATACCTGAGTATAATTGAGTACAGATGTATCCATTGGAAAATGGTTTATAAAAAATACAGGTTGTTTGGGATCTATGGCATTGGAAAGAGAATCCAACCATACCATTGTTTCTCTGGGAACAAGGGCCGGTGCCATACGCATATTTGGTCCACTATTGGTACCAATAAATCTTATCCCCTCTTTTTCAAAATCAAATTCCTCATATCCAAACACCTTAACAAAGGTATTACAACCACTCTCACTCCATTTTGCATCGTGGTTACCGGCTACAATATAGTACGGTATTTTAAGACCATCTATAATTTCTTTTGCAAGCTTAAGTTCCTGGTCAGAACCAAACTCAGTAATATCTCCTGCAAAAATTGCAAATGAAAGTTCTTTGTTTTCATTTATATCATCTACACATTGCTTTAGCTGTTTTACACTCTCAGCTCCAACAGCAATATGAGTATCAGACAAATAAGCAAATGAAAAGTTTTGTGCATTAAGGCTCAAACCAGCTAATAGAACAAATGCACTTAGGATACAACGCTTTAACACAGACATAATATTTGGTTTCAAAATTTTCACTCCTTCAAAACCGAATACTTAAAATTGTCCACAATATCCGTAATATTACAGCAAATTTAGTGATTTTTTCATAACTTTGGCCCAGTAAACAAAGAACAGATATGTATAAAAAACTACAAGCTAAAGAATCTAAAATTGCTGTTATTGGCCTTGGTTATGTTGGATTGCCCCTTGCACTTGAACTTGCAAAAAATTTTAGTGTGATTGGATATGATCTCAACAATGACAATATTGAGAAGCTCAACAATAAAATAGACCCAAGTTCAGAATTGCAAAGCAGCGCCTTTGAAAACTCTGACATACTCTTTACATCCAACAGTGACAAACTCTCTGATGCCAGTTTTTATATAATAGCTGTTCCTACCCCAATAGACAATCACAGAGCACCTGATCTTGCTCCTGTTTTGTCTGCTACAAAATCTGTAGCACAGCATTTGAAAAAAGGGGATTATGTGGTGTATGAATCCACTGTGTTTCCTGGATGTACTCAAGAGAGGTGTATTCCAATACTTGAGCAGTTGTCGGGACTAAAACTGAACTCCGATTTTTACGTAGGATACTCTCCAGAGAGAATAAATCCGGGAGATGTGCAACACAGTTTGCAAAACACCGTAAAAATTGTTTCGGCTACAAACAATGAGGCTCTAGAAAATGTGGCTGCTGTATATGGCACGGTAGTAAAAGCCGGTATTCATAAAGCTCCAAATCTAATGGTTGCAGAGGCAGCAAAAATTATGGAAAACACCCAAAGGGATGTAAACATTGCCCTTATGAATGAGTTCTCCATTATATTTGGAAGAATGGGGATAAACACTTATGATGTACTTGAAGCGGCAGGCACCAAATGGAATTTTCTTAAGTTCTATCCTGGTCTTGTTGGTGGACATTGCATAGGAGTGGATCCATACTATATGGTATACAAGGCAAATGAACTAAACTACCATCCGCATGTTATACAAAGCGGCCGCTTTGTAAATGACTCAATGGGTGGATATATAGGCAAACAGACTGTAAAAAAGATGATTGCAGGCGGAATTTCTCCTATTGGAGCCAGAGTTCTTGTACTTGGCATAACTTTTAAGGAGAATGTTGCAGACATAAGAAACTCAAAAGTTGCAGATATAATTAAAGAGCTCAAGAGTTTTAGTGTTGATGTTGATGTTGTTGACCCATGGGCAGACCCTAAAAAGGTTATGCAGGAATATGGCATACAAACAACCGCAACTGCTACCGGTAAATATCAGGCTGTAATTGCGGCTGTATCTCATAAGGAATTTACCAAACTAAATGAGGAAGATTTCCAACAACTTCTTGTTCCTAATGGTATTCTTGTAGATATAAAGGGCATATACAAAGGTAAAATTACCCAATTTGCATACTGGAGTTTGTAGAGATTATATTATCTCTACATCCTTGGTCTGCATCCACCCTTGTCTTCCGTCTGAAAGTTCTATTCTCATCCAATTCTGCACTTGCTCCAGAATCTGGATTTTTGTACCCATATGAAGTATAAAAAGGTTGTTTCCTGTTGTATTTGGAGCACTCTTTACATTGCTTACAGGAACCATCACTATTGCATAATCCTGGCTTGTACCTTTTGATGCAAGATTAGCAGAAAACAACACAGAAAATATTACAAACAAGAATGCTACACAGGCAAAACTAAAACTTAACTTTCTTTGTGACACCAGCGGAGCAAACTTGAATCCAAGCAAAAATAGTAGAGTAATTGCAAAGAATACAAGAGAAATATAGGCCCACACATTGGAAGAAAACATATCCCTTATATCTTTCACCCATGTAGTAAGTATAAATTCAGGAACACTCTCAATCTGGTCAAGTGTCTGAAGTCTTGCAATTTCAAGATTGTTAATTGCATCCTTGCCTGCAGGATTAAGTTTTAAAGCTCTTTCATAATATACAATTGCTTTTGCCACCTCTCCAGTTTTATAATAGCAATTGCCAATGTTATAATATAGATTATACGATTCTTCCTGCCCAGCCTCTATTGCAAGGTATTTTTCCAATGCATTGTTGTATTCCCCTATAGAGTATGCCTCATTTGCCTGACTCCATAATTGTGAGCTCTCTTGTGCAAAACCAATTGAACTTAATAACAGTATAAATGCAATAATTATGCTCTTTTTCATAGTCTCTCCTTTTTACAGTCTGTCTTCCAAATTAGAAATAGTCTCCATTGCTTTTGTATAGTGCTGCTGCATCTGCCCCTGTTGGCCAGATAGAGAGTATCTTGCCATTTCACAATCATCAAGCAACTCCATAAAATCTGCAATATTCTTTTCACTTACACCTTTCTGCTCAAGAGTTTCAACAATTGTATCTCTTTGCATTTGAGCAAATGAAATGGATAATTTATCACTAATGTAGCCCAACAGAGCCTTATGTAACTCTTCATAGAAAGATGAATACAAATCTTCCTTCATATACACTTGAGCCTGTTTCAATCTCATTCTGGCTACCTTGTTCGCTTTTTTGTTCCTTACCCTTGTAACATCCCCTCTCAGTTTTGCATTTTTGTGCAACATTACGGCAACAGCTCCACATACTGCAATCATCAGAATTGCAATAAAATAGAAATACCAGCTTGTAACCACAAATTTGCCTTTACCCATTAAAGCTGCATTTGCAGTCTTTATATATCTGATATCTTCTCCAATATTTGAAACAGTCTGCTTGGTTAATCCTTGCATAGTAGCAGTAGCAACACTTGTTTCCCCTTTACCAACATTTATTACAATGCTGTCACTGCGTAGGGTTACATATTTCTTTTTATCAATGTCATAATATGCATACTCTATTGGGTCCATTACAAATCGTCCCTCACTTCTTGGAATAAAAGGAAACTCAAAACTCTTCTTTCCGCTTATTCCTTTTGCACCGTTTGTAAATTTATTGTCTGTTTTTGATGCATACACCTCAAAATCTGCAGGCAAACTAACTTTTGGAGATTCAATAAGATTAAGATTTCCAGATCCGGTTATCTCAACTACCAAAGAAGCAGCATCGTGCGCTTTAATATCTTCCCTGCTTAAACTCACATCCAGACTAAAGTTACCAACTCCACCTCCAAAACTTGCAGGTGCCCCTGCCGGAAGTGGTTTTACATGAATTGTGGTTGCTTTTGAAGAAATTCTCTTTCTTATTATCTGGTATCCCTGATCAAAGAAATCGTCAAAAATACTCCTTCCACCGGAATTCTGCAGCATCACTTGCACCTGACAAATCATTTCTGATGGGTTTATCACAATATCACCGGTCTGCTGAGGCAGAAGCATATATTTTCTAAGTACAGCTGCACTGTAAATTTTACCATCAACACTCTCCCTTACAAAGTTTATATTCTGTGGAGTTTCAATCTCCTGGCTCCAGAACCCATTGAATACCGGGAATTTTATATCTTCAAATCCTGCAATATTAGCCCTTGTGTACAACTTTAATGTTGCCACTATAGGTTCACCTTTTACAACATTTGTCTTGCTGAATGAAAGTCTAAGGAAAACATCCTCAGATGATATATCGCCTACACTTCTTTGCCTATTGCTCTGTTGCTGAGTTTGAGTTCCATTCTGCGAATTATCCCCAGAGGCCGCAGCACTCTCAGACTCAACCACATCAATTGAGAACTCCTTTGTTGTATAAACTTTACCATCTATTGTTGCACTCGCACCGGATATCTTTGCTTTTCCACTTTGCGTTGGTCTTACAATAAAAGTATAGCTTATCTCTATATTGTCTGTCCTTTTTCCATTGATAATTTGAGTACTGGACATTCTCGATGGAGATGGCCCGGCCAAAACTTCCAATCCTGTAAAAACGGGTTTTGTAAAATTGGAAATTTCACCGTCTGCTGTAAAAACTACTCTGAATACCTCACTCTGCTCCACAACTCTTGGAGCATCTACAATAAATGTATTCTGGGCAACCGCTGCACTGGAAACAAACAGCAGCATCGCAAAAACAATTTTTTTTATATATTTCATTCTGGTCATAGCTTCTACCAATTTTTCTCTTTTTGTCTAGACTGCAACAACTTGGCTTTTTCCTTATTTACTTTCTCCTTAGTCTGATCCTCCTTCTCCTGCAATGCCTGCAACATTTGCTCAGCCTCCTGAGGTTTTATTTGTGGAGGATTCTCTCCTTGCTGTTTATTGTCGGGATTATTGTTATTATCCTTATTCTGGTCTTTGTTCTGATTCTGCTGCTGATCCTTATTCTGCTGCTGATCTTTATTATCCTTGTTCTGGTCTTGGTTCTGCTGCTGGTCCTGATTCTGTTGCTGGTCCTGGTTCTGCTGTTGATTTTGGTTCTGCTGATTATTCTGCTGATCCTCCATCTTCTTCTTTGCATATACATAATTCTCCTTGGCATCCAAATCGTTAGGATTACGCAACAGAGAATTCTTATAGGCCTCTACAGCTTCTGAATACTTTTTCTGCGCCAAAAGAGAATTTCCCAAGTTATAGTAATAATCAGAAGCAAGTGTGGGATTCTGCTTCCCCGACAACTTCCAGTCCACATTATTTTTCACTCTTCCCACAGAATCTGCTATCTTGCTATAAATCTTTTCTGCATTTGCCGCATCATTTTGCTTTACCAAAGTATTGGCAAGATTGTAATTTGCCGCAATAGACAATGAATCCTTTAACAATGCTTTTCTATATTCAACCTCAGCCTCTGCATACTTATCGCCTTTAAAGAAGCTGTTTCCACGTCTTACCTCTTTCTTGTCAACCTGAGCAAAAGCACTTGATGAACAAACAGAAAGCAGCAATACAATTGTAAACATCCTCTTGCTGACCCTTCTGCTGCCCACTAAAAATTCAAGCAACAAGAAAAATAAAGCTATTCCAAAAAAGTACATATACTGTTCGTCAAAATCTTCAAAAACAACAGAGTCATATTTCTTTGACTCAAGATCTTTTAACTCATCAATAATAGGGTTCAATCCAAACTCGGAATTGGAGGCTCTTATATATGCTCCACCACCTGCCATAGCAACCTCCTCCAATACTTTTTCATCAAGTTTGGTTACAACTATATTACCCTCTTTGTCTTTAAGCAACTGGCCATTGTCGCCAATAGGAATAGGTTTTCCGTCTGGAGAACCAACCCCAATACAGAATATCTTAATCCCTAATTCATATGCAGTTTTTGCAGCCTCTACAGGATCATCTTCATGATTCTCTCCATCTGTAATAAGAATAATAGCCTTGTTTCCCTCATGCATATTTGCATCTGCACTAAAACTTTTGATTGCAGTAGCAATAGCATCGGCCAAAGCGGTGCCCGGATTCTCG
>CALCUQ010000006.1 GCA_937906795.1 uncultured Bacteroidales bacterium
ATTATTTTTCAAGTTATATGTATTATCTAACAATTTAGTTGAATTGATATATGTATTTCTATGCATTACTCCATATTTTATAAATTCTGCATTTTCTAACCCTGGAATTGATTGGATTAGTTCCTTTTGGCTTCCCCATTTTAAGTTTGTTTGAAAACCAACAATATTACGGAGAGTATCTTCTTTGTTATCTTGACGAAGTTGCACTACGGCGTAAGGCTGGTCTTTAGAATTTGGATTTGTCAATCCTACGGGTTTCATTGGCCCAAACATAAGAGTATCAGCTCCTCTTTGAGCCATAATTTCCTACCTCACTTTCGCGCTTTAAAGCGTGTAAGTATAATATAGCAGATTATCTGAAAAAAGCAAGTAGAACTTTACATTTTTTCTATGGATAACTATAATGAGAATAGTGAAAAGGAGAATGAACATGATTAATTTATTAGGTTTGAAATTTTCAATTGTAGCATTTATTGGTATTTTATTTGCTTTTGCATTTACATGTATAGCAATTGCAAAGCTGGAGAAATTTTTACCAAGAGATATGGGGCGTGCATTTGCACATGATGGTAAATTATCAGCAGGAAAGCCTAGGGGCGCAGGTATTATCTTTGTATTTACCTTTGCAATCTCTGCTGTGTTGTTTGCACAGATGAATGTGGAAATTGCAATTTATTTAGTCCTCATAATCGTGGAGATGCTTACCGGCTATTTTGATGATGCAGCAGAAACTCCATGGGGAGAATATTTAAAAGGTTTTTTAGATTTAGCAGTAGCAGTTGTGGTTGCATTAGTTTATCTGCATTATAACACCAGCACAATCGTAATTGCCTTATTGGGTATTACAGTTACGATTCCGCCAATCTTATTTGCAATTCTTACAGTTGTTTTAGTTTGGGCGGCAATTAACGTAACCAACTGTACCGATGGTGTAGATGGATTATCTGGAACACTTGCAATCATTAGCATGGTTTCCTTCTTTGTGCTCAATTCCATTATGGGAGTAGAAGATAATTTTAATTTCTTGATTTTATTGTTTGCAGTATCCCTTTTGGGCTACCTTTGGTACAATGCGACACCAAGTAAGCTTTTGATGGGTGATGCAGGTTCCCGTGCAATGG
>CALCUQ010000007.1 GCA_937906795.1 uncultured Bacteroidales bacterium
TAGAGCACAACACTTTTAATGTTGGGGTCTTGGGTTCGAGCCCCAAGCGGATCACAACAGGTTGCAGAAATGCAACCTTTTTTTGTTTGAAGGGGCTGAACCCAAGCCGCAGCTTGCTGCAACTGAGCATTTGCTCCCTGTCTTTGTAACTATTTCTTAACTTTAGAGTTTACTGGGCTGTCTTTTGGGGAAAAATTCTTAAATTAGTACCAAATGATTAATGATCTATTTAAAACTATGAAAGTAAGAGTTTTTATTATCGCTCTTTTGGGCCTGATGATTGCAGGCATTTCTGTAAATGCACAAACAAGATATTCAGCTGAGGTAGATTTGGGTTATACATTATCGGTGGGCAGCTCAATAAAAAATGTTGGAGACAGATTAAGTGTTTCCACTACCCATGGTGTATTGCTCAATGAGAAATTTTTATTAGGTGCTGGTGTTGCGGTAGATTATTTTTATCAGGCAGAAGAGTTTATGCTTCCTTTGTTTATTAATGTCAAAGGTATATTGCCACTTTCTGATAAATTAAAAGGGTTTGTGTCTGCAGATGTAGGATATTCATTTATGTTGCAAGGGGATGATGATTATCTGGTACATGTAAAAGATAAATATATTGGGGGAATTTATTTGGTGCCATCTGTAGGTATAAAATATAAAAAGCTTAAATTCCAGTTTGGCTACAGCTATTTAAGATTTTATGAAAACAATATCTACAATTCATTCAGCGCCCTGCAGTTTAAAGTAGGATTTATGTTCTAAATTTTTTTGCAGATATTGCAATTTAATATATTTTTGCATTGAATTTCAACTAAGGGGTGCCCTAATATTACGGGCTGAGATTATACCCATTGACCTGATCCGGGTAGTGCCGGCGTAGGGAAAAGAGAAGAAAAGTGCCCCTTTTCTGTTTAATCTAAAATATTGATTGCAATGAGAAAAACTGCAATTTTTGCGTGCGCTTTATTTGCATCGCAAAGTTTATTTGCACAGACTACTCTGCCAGATTCTATGCAGGTGCATAATCTGCAGGAGATAGTTGTGCAGTCTGTCAGAGCCACACAAACAACTCCTGTGGCATTTACAACAATTTCAAGCAAAGAGATCACAAAAACAAACCACGGAAAAGATCTCCCTTATTTATTAACTATGGTCCCTTCTGTTTTGACTACCAGCGATGCAGGTGCAGGAATCGGGTACACTACTATGCGTGTCAGAGGTACAGATGCCACCAGAATCAATGTTACTGTTAATGGTATCCCGATAAATGATGCAGAGAGCCATAATGTGTTTTGGGTGAATATGCCCGATATGGCTTCGTCGGTGAAGGATATGCAGATCCAAAGGGGAGTAGGTACTTCTACCAATGGAGCAGGTGCTTTTGGAGCAAGTGTAAACATGCAGACAGGAAATCCTGGCCTAAAACCATATGCGCAGCTAAGTGGATCCTATGGCTCTTTTAATACTCATAAAGAGACAGTTAAGATAGGTACAGGACTCATTAAAGGGCATTGGTTATTTGATGCAAGGCTGTCAAATATCTCAACGGATGGATATATAGACAGAGCATCTGTTGATTTACAATCATATTATTTGCAGGGTGGATATTACGGTAATCGGACATCTGTAAAACTTATCACTTTTGGAGGTAAGGAAAAGACCTATCATGCATGGAATTATGCAAGTTGGGAAGAGATGGATCTCTATGGGAGAACATATAATTCATGCGGTTATATGTATACAGATGACAATGGTGTGGATCACTTTTACAATGATCAGACAGACAACTATATTCAGACCCACTATCAACTGTTGTTCAATCACAATTTCTCCAATAAACTAAACTTTAATATTGGTCTGCATTATACAAAAGGTAAAGGATTTTATCAGGAGTATAAAACAGACAGATATTTGCCCGAATATGGTTTGGAGCCGTTTAGTGTAGATGGAACTTATATTGATGAGAGTGACTTGGTTAGAAAAAAATCTATGGATAACTGGTTTGCTGGTGGAGTGTTCTCTCTCAATTATTCAACAGATAAAGTGTCATTGTCAATTGGTGGAGGATTAAATAAATATAGCGGTGATCATTTTGGTCAGGTGCTTTGGATAGAAAATTACATTGGGAACTTGCATCCAGAGGATTATTATTATGAGAATAAAGGTGAAAAAACCGATGGAAATATCTATGCTAAAGCCAATTATATGATAGGTGGCGGTGTTAGTGTGTATGCAGATCTGCAATACAGACATATTAAGTATACCATAAATGGTACAAATGACAAGTACGACTGGACATCATCTGCAGGTGGAATGCAGCAACTTGATATAAATGAGGTGTTTGATTTCTTTAATCCAAAAGCAGGTGTACACTGGCAGATAAATTCCAGCAATAATATTTATGCCTCTGTTAGCGTTGCGCATAAAGAGCCAACCAGAAACAACTATACAGATGGTAAATTTTATGAGCACCCGGTAGCCGAACGATTGCTTGATTATGAGTTGGGGTATAACTTTAACGGCAAGCATTTTAGTGCAGGTGCAAACTTATATTATATGGATTATAAAGACCAGCTTGTCCTTACAGGTGCGTTGAATGAAATAGGTGAGCCTATGGCTGAGAATGTACCTCAAAGTTATAGGATGGGAGTGGAGCTTATGAGCTCTTTAAAACTTAGTTGCGGATTTTCATGGGATATAAATGCAACTTTAAGTAAAAATAGAGTAAAGGATTTTGAGGAGGTGCTTTATGAGAATGAAGATCCTTCTGCCGACAAATGGGTTACCTCCAAAGGGGATACGCATATTGCATTTTCTCCTGACTTTATCTTGAATAATTCTTTTTTCTCCTCCAAAAAGGATCTCTGCAGAATCAATTGCTCTTTTTAAATCTGAACAAAAAACTACATC
>CALCUQ010000008.1 GCA_937906795.1 uncultured Bacteroidales bacterium
CCAGTTGTTGCGCAAACGCGTGACAACTCCTCTACAGCCATAGAGTACATTACATGGTCACCACCTGCACCACCGTAATTCTTAGGGATATAAATACCAAATAGACCTAATTTAGCCATTTTCTCAACGGTCTCCATAGGGAATCTTTCAGTATCATCCACTTCAGCAGCAAGAGGTTTTACCTCTTTTTCAGCAAACTCTCTAATCATTTGCTGGAACAATTGCTGTGTTTTAGTTAGTTGAAAATTCATACTTTAAGTATTAATTAGTTTAATATAACTTGTTTTAGGTTGTCCGAAATAATAAGTGTAGCCTCAGTAGCTGCTTGAACTTGCTCTACAGTAAATTCAGGGTTGATTTCAGTAAGAACAATTCCTTTAGGAGTAATCTCCATAACTCCCATCTCAGTAATAATCATATTAACTTGACCAGCAGCAGTTAATGGAAGGCGACATTTTTTAAGAATCTTATGGTTTCCTTTAGCAGTGTGCTCCATAGTTAAGATAACTTTTTTAGCACCAACAAGAAGATCCATAGCACCACCCATACCAGGAGTTTTTTTACCAGGAATCATCCAGTTTGCAAGGTCACCATTTTCATCAACCTCCAATGCCCCAAGGAAAGTAACATTCACATGGCCACCTCTGATAATACCAAAGCTTGTAGCTGAATCAAATGAGCTGGCACCTGGCTGGTATGTAATAAAACCACCACCTGCATTAACCCAATGTGGATCCTGACCATCTTGCTCTGGTTCTGGTCCCATACCTAGAAGACCATTCTCAGATTGCAGTGTAACAGTCACACCTTCTGGTAAGTAATTAGGAATTAGAGTTGGAAGACCAATTCCTAAATTTACAACATCACCATCTTTAATCTCAAGAGCTGCTCTTTTAGCAATAAATTCTCTGATTTGATTTTTGTCCATGATAATATTTTGTTAGTTTATTTATTTCTTTTCACAAACTCTTGAGCTACAAATGATGCAACATCATCTGCATAAGTGTTTGCGCCAAATCCAGCATCATAACCTAACTCTTTTGCCAACTCATGGCTAATTCTTGGGCCACCACACACTACAATCATTTTGTCTCTTAAGCCCTCAGCCTCCATAAGCTCAATAAGCTCAGTTAAGTTTTGGATATGAACATCTTTTTGAGTAACAGTCTGAGAAACAAGGATTGCATCGGCTTTCAACTCAATTGCTTTTGCCAAGAACTCCTCATTTGGAACCTGACTACCAAGGTTATATGCCTCAACCATGTCATATCTTTCCAAGCCATAGTGACCGGCATAACCTTTCATGTTCATAATAGCATCAATACCTACTGTATGAGCATCAGTACCAGTACTTGCACCAACAAGAACAAGTTTGCGACCAATATTCTCTTTAATGTAGTCGTCACACTCATGCATATCCATAGTTGTACTCTCAACTTTAGGAACATAGATATTTGAATAGTCAACTGTGTGAACTAAATTTCCATAACAGTTAAAGAATGTGAAACCAGGTGTAAGTTCTCTTGTAAAAGCAACTAGAGGATTCTCAAAACCCATTTTTTTCATAAGAAGCTTTGCAGCCTCAATTGCCTCTGCTCCATCTGGAACTGGAAGGGTAAAGCTAACTTGAACTTTACCGTCGTTCATTGTATCACCGTATGGTTTTACTTTTGTTAAATCAAGCGTTTGATCAAAATCTTTAGCTTGCATTGAATATAATCCGCCTGCCATTGTTATTTTCTCCCTTTCAATAAGTTAATAAATGGATTCATATAGTTGGCACCTTTCTCAACAACACCATCCAAACCTTTACCACCAACTCTACTTCTCTTAACATCACCAAAAATACCTTTCTCAAGAGCATTAAACAAGCCCTCAGAAGTCAATTGCTCAAGAAGTGCGATTGCATTGTCCAAAACTTCTTTTGCTCTGTTTCTAATAATACCGTTCTCTTTGAACTCAACCTCATCGCCAATATTCTTCATATTGTTGAAGATATATTTAGCATTCTCAATAGAAAGGAATCTATCAGACATGAAAGGTGTATGAATTGCCTCAGTTGGCATACCTAAAAGTTGCAAACCTTGGTTAGTCCAAATACCAATCATATTGAAAAGACAATCTTGTAGATGGCCTCTGAAAATATTACCAGTCATGAATTTTGTAGGAGGCATATATTTCAAAGGAGCTTTAGGGAAGATTTCTCTTGCCATTTGTGCTTGAGCCAACTCATACAAGAAACCGTTCTCCAACATTGGATCCATCTCAAATGCGTGACCAAGACCCATCTGCTCCTCAGGAAGACCAGCCAACAAAGCTAATTGCTCATTGATAAGATCAGAAGCAAGAACAGTGTGAGCAGCCTCAACAGCATCGGCTGTAGTCAAATAGTTATCCTCACCTGTGTTAATGATAACACCGGCAAAACCATTGATAATTCTTGAGAAATATTGGTCAACTAAAGTTCTTTGCATGTTGATATCTCTAAATAGAATACCATAAAGAGCATCATTCAACATAACATCCAAACCTTCAAATGCACCCATAATTGCAATCTCAGGCATACATAGACCAGAACAATAGTTACATACTCTAATATATCTGCCAAGCTCCTCACCTACCTTATCCATAGCAGTTCTCATGATCTTGAAGTTCTCCTGAGTAGCGTATGTACCACCAAAACCCTCAGTGGTTGCGCCATATGGAACATAATCAAGCAAACTTTGACCGGTAGTTCTAATTACAGCAATAATATCTGCACCTTGTCTTGCAGCTGCCTCAGCTTGAACTGTATCTTCGTAAATGTTACCAGTAGCAACAATTACATACAAATAAGGTTTTGTACCCTCACCTATATTTTTAATAAAATCTTCTCTTTTTTGTCTTCTTGCTCTAATTTTAGCAATACTCTCATCAATTACAGGTTGTAGGATTTGCTCAAGAGCAGCCTTATCAGTAGACTCTACTTTTGATAAATCCAAGTTACCCTCTGCAACTTTCTCTGCAATTTGCTGAGGTGTTAAACCTGTAGATTTCATAGCATTAGCTATGTAAAACAATACACCTTGGTTTAAAACTCCTTTAGATTTCAAATCATCCACAACAACATTAGGAAGTGGAACTCCATTAGCATCAACACCATCAATGCCCATTAGTCTACATAGCGTACGCTCTACAGCAACTGTACTATAAGACTCAACAAAAGATTGAACCTCGTTGGCAATATCTTTTGCCAAGCCTTTTGCTTTTTCAACCTTTTTAAAATCTAATCCTAATTTACTCTGCATATAAAATTTTGTTAATTATTTAAGTGTTTCTTAGTAAGTTCAATCCATTTACTGTCAATACCCAAACTTTGGGCAATCGAAATAGCCTCATGAGGTACATCACCACTCTCTGCCTCAATTAGAGTATAATCCATCACACCATCTTTCAAACCAGATACCCTATATCTTTTAACTTTATCATTCTTAATATTGTAGTGGGTAGTTAAAACAAAACCACCTTTAGCTTCACATACCAACTCCAACAACCCTTCTACCAAAGCAGTACCCTCTACCGGATTTGTAGTTCTGGCAGGCTCATCAATAAGAGACAAAATATTTTCTCCTCTCGAAAGTGCCGCCACCACATTATTTATAGCCAACATTTCTGCTGCAAAAGAAGAAAGTCCTTTTTGAATACTCTGATCATCTCCAATACAGAACAACACATCATCAACAATATTCACACAAGCACTTCTGGCTGCAACACCAAAACCAAATTGCGTAAGCAATTGATTAAGTGCCAATGTTTTAAGAACCACAGTCTTTCCACCCATATTTGCACCTATAATAGTTACCGGCTTGCTTGCGTAACAAATATCTATAGGTGTAAACTCTTTTCCTTTTGCAAATAAGGTATCTTTTATCATTGGATTGAACATCTGATGATAGCAAGTCTCGCAATCATGTGCAACAGCAGGGAAACTCAACCCAATCTTTTTCATCAAATTGACTTTTGCCACAAGAACATCCAAAAAAGACAGATTCTTTAAAGCATATTCCAATTTCTGCACATAGTTGCCTAATCTTCCCGACAAATCAACTCTTACTTCATACTCAAGTTCATCATTTATTCTCTTGAGTTCCATATATTCAGCCTGATTGGAATCATCAAGCTCCCTATCATAATCCTTAAGACCCTTCATCTTTTTTCTTATTTGAGTAAGTTGCTCAGAATAAGAATCATAAATATAAAAAGAAGGTATATTAAGGTTGTCGGGATCCAATATACTTACTACTTCCTTCAAATCTGGAAGATTTACTGCTTTAATCTTCTGCTGAGAGAGAATTTCAAGAGTTTCTCCAGACACAATAGAAAGATACTTTATTTCAAATAACTCAATATCATCCAATATTTTGCCGGCTTTTAACCTGCTAATGGTGCCATATATATCTTTCAGACACATTAACTTGTTGGATATAGGCCTGCAATCCTTGTCATACAACTCATTAAGCTTTTCGTAATAGATATCTATCTCTCTTTTAGAATTCATCATCTGACTCTCAAGTAAAAATTTCCTGCCACATGAAGAATTGATCTCCAAAGAGTCGTAAATGAATCTTATTCCACAATCAATATCTAAAACAGACTTAAATGTCATACTTATTCTTAACTATATCATAAACAGGAAGACCAATTGCTTCCTCTAATCTTCTACATAAAACATCACTATCAAGCACATAACCATTAGGTGCTGTAGGATTTACACAAACT
>CALCUQ010000009.1 GCA_937906795.1 uncultured Bacteroidales bacterium
CGTTATACTCTGCAGTCTCCTGGCTCTCCTCCAAAACAACAGGATTTATCATTACTCTTCTGAATGCAGCAAGCTCAGGGTCATCCTCTCCAAAAGGAGCACCATCCACAATAAGAAGCTGTATGGAAAGTCCCACCTGAGGTGCAGCAATACCAACACCGTCTGCACTCTCCATTGTTTCCTGCATATTATCTATAAGTTCCTGCAAATTAGGATATGTATTAACATCTATAGGCTCAGCTACAGCTCTAAGAACATCTGTTCCGTAAATATAAATAGGTAGTATCATAATATTAAATTGTTCCTCTATCAAGATATGACTGCAAAATTATTGCCGCACTTACTTTATCAACTGCACCTTTCTCCCTTCTGTCCATTTTCTTAACCCCTCCTGCAATCATTGCTTTCATTGCAATCTGGGAAGTAAACCTCTCATCTTCCAATGAAACCGGAATGTTAGGAAAATGTTTGGCCAAATGCTTTAAAAAAACATCAACATATTGAGCACATTCCGCAGGTTTTCCATTAAGATTCATTGGATAACCAACAACAAACCTCTCCACTTTATTGTTTTGAGCGTAAGTTTTAAGATAATCAATTATCTTTGCAGACGGAACAGTTTCAAGTGCTGAGGCAAAAATACCAAGGGGGTCACTTACTGCAACACCCACTCTTTTTTTGCCATAGTCAATTCCAATAATTCTATCCATAATGCAAAGGTAGTTTTTATAAAGTTTATGGCAAAAAGGAACCACGAAAATAAACACAAATTAAGGAGCAAATACAGATTTGCAATCTTTAATGACACATCTCACGCAGAAATATTTGCGTTCAGGTCCAACGGTTGGACACTTATTCTTGCCACACTGGCAATCATGGCAACAGTTGTAGTCACATCCATATCACTGATATCCTTTACATCGTTAAAGACATTTATCCCAGGTTACCCTACAACAGAAAGCAGGAGAGCAATTGTAGAGAATACCATAAAAATTGACTCCCTAAACAGAGAAATAGAACTGTGGAGAATCCAACTTGCCAATATCCAAAGAATTGTGCAAGGAAAATCTCCTATTGAAATAAGCAATATAATAAATCTGAGAGACAACTCCCCAGAAGTCATTGACTCACTCAGCTCAAGTTATCTTAAAGCAGATTCCATTCTAAGGGCTGCTGTACTAAAAGAGGAGCAGTTTAATATTACCTCCCCCGCACAAAAGATAGAACAGATAGAGGGACTGCACTTCTATACCCCTGTTAAAGGTGTTGTCGCCGACGAATTCAATGCAAACACCAACAGGTTTTTCATAAATATATCGGCCGAAGCAAATTCTACAGTTTCTGCAACTCTTGGAGGAACAGTTTTTGTTGCTGATTTCAGCGACCAGGAGGGGTACATTATAGGAATACAACACAGTCACAACCTTATTTCATTATACAAACACAATTCAAAATTACTTAAAGAAGTAGGCGATGTTGTTGAGGCTGGAACTCCAATAGCACTTGCTGGAAGCACCGGATCACTGGCAGACCACACGCTGCTTCACTTTGAATTGTGGCACAACGGATTACCAGTAAATCCCGTTGATTACATTAAATTTTGACCAGATAAATAATGGAGAACAACAAAAGACATATTGCAATATTAGGATCTACCGGTTCTATTGGCACTCAGGCACTGGATGTTATTTCACAACACCCAGATATGTTTGAAGTGGAACTTCTTACAGCAAACAACAACGCCACACTGCTAATAGAACAAGCCATAAAGTTCAAACCCAACAATGTAGTTATCTGCAACAAGGAGCTATACCACCAGGTTTTTGATGCACTTGACTCTTTTGACATTAAAGTTTTTGCAGGAATTGAATCGGCAAATGCACTGGTTCAGGCACAAGACATTGACATTGTAGTGGCATCTATGGTGGGTTTCAGTGGCCTTGAGCCAACCATAAGTGCAATTAAGGCAAAAAAGGCCATAGCACTGGCAAATAAAGAAACACTTGTTGCAGCCGGAAGCATAGTAACAGATTTGGCTCGCAAGAATAACGTTCCAATTCTGCCGGTAGACTCAGAGCACTCTGCCATATTCCAATGCCTGCAAGGAGAATACACAGAAATTGAAAAAATAATACTGACGGCCAGCGGAGGCCCATTCAGAAACTCCAGCAAAGAGCAGATAGCACAAGCAACCAAAGCACAAGCCCTTAAA
>CALCUQ010000010.1 GCA_937906795.1 uncultured Bacteroidales bacterium
TTTTGGTTAGATCGTTTCAAAAAAGACGACGAAGAAGATATTTGGGAAGAATTGAAATATTGGCTTGAGAATCCCATAACACTTTCAATACAGTTTCCCCTCCATCTTTTCTTACTCTTAACTCCTTTACATACTCCCTGATAACCTCTTCCATAACCGGGAAACGGGTATAATCGTCTAGATTATACACATTAGCCTCAACCGTACCAATAAAAGAAGTCTCTCTTATATCCATAAGATTATACAGTGTATCTGCTTCAAACCTTTTTACAACCTGCATGTTCATACCTCTGGCAAGCAAAGCATCCTGCATTTTTGAAGATATTTTTAAAACAGGAATTTCAGCTACTTTATGCATATATTCACTCTTTATAACCTCAACATTATATGCCTTTGAGGTATCCCCAACAACCTCAAATACAAGATCTCTATTTCCGTAGATATTATTTGTATAAAAAGCAACTTGGCCATTGTGATTTGCATAGTTTGCAAATATATCATCTGTATTACCCATTGCAGACATATATACCAGCTGGTCTTTTATTGATTTGACATCTCCACTTTTAGGGGTAATCCTAACTTTTATAACTTCACCAGCATAATCAACTTCACCAGTAGGTTTAAAGTCTCCCTTACGGTCTAAAAGAGAAACTCTATTATATCCCATTCCCTCTACAAGGCTATTCAATTTGTCGAGACAATAGATTGAGACATTAAGAGAAATATTGTTATCAGATGTATTTCTGACACTTATTGGCACAACAGTTCCCTGATGGCTATTTTCCTTTATATCAATACTTACGAGATTACTATTTTGAACTGTTACAGCTCCTGCATCAATAATTTTTTCTTGCTCAACAACCTCAACTCCATCCTTAACCCTTTCATTTGACAGGGTGTTGAAAATTGTAATAATCTTTCCTTTAAATTCACCTACAGACTCTCCGCCATCATTTTTTGTATAAGAGACAATTGAGTAATTGCCGGTTGGAAAGCTAAGTGGTATCTGAAACTTACCACAACCTCTACCCTTCTTAAGAGCAATCTTGATTGTAGAGAGATTTCCCTCCTTTGTATGAAATTCAAGATATGCAACCTTACTCAAGATTGCGTTATTGTCCAATGAGTCATTAAGACAAAAAACCGAAATCCAAACATCTTCTCCCGCAAGGTAACACTCTTTATCTGTTGAAACATAAACACGCTCCTGTGCACTCACTTTTACACAAAAAGTAACACAACATAAAATAAAAACAAGTTTGATATATGATTTCATACAAATCTCATTACTCTAATAAATACTATCTTCCTTCTGGCCAAAAATCAGGTCTTGTACTATTTGAATAGAAACTGCAGTTAGTACATTCTGCAGATGCCCAATAAACTTCACTCTTGTTAACTTCTCCATCTTCTGTTTCACCATACCTTACAGGCTGCATACCGGATGTATACAGATCCAGTGGTGTTGAATCTGGGTACAGAGCCTCTGAACATTTGTTTTTATACAAAGGAATATCTCTGTAATAAAACATCCTTCTGGCATATGTGACTGTAGAAACATTTATATACCCCAGTACAGGTTCGTCGGGATTAGTATCACACACAATGTTACCCTTTATTTCATTAGGCATTGGAGCAAACAATCCTCCTGTTCCACTTATACTCGATTTTACCCCTTCCCAATATTTGTATGCCTCACTGTCCATTGCAGTTTGTGTAACTGTTAAACAGTACAGCGATGATAGACGTCTGTCTGCAGCTGCAACCACATTGAGTCTTTCTCTGTATATTATATTCTCCGACAACTTTTCAGTAGACGAAATATAAATATCATTAGAATTGCCTTTGCTGTAGCATATGCTTCTTTTATCTATCTCCTCATCTGTAAGTTCATCAAATACAATGACATCGCTACCAGGGAGCTTTCTTGCATTAAGCCTGGCCACAACAGGTGCATTACTCTCCCAATCCTCCACAAAAGACCATCTGCAATAAAGTGGTTCAGTATCATTGTTATGTGTTGAAACATCAAACTGTACACTGTTCCTATCATCCGCAATAGTAAAAGAGATACTGTCTATTTGAGGAGAAACGCAAACGCTCTTAAATGCCGAATGATACTCACCCCTCCCCGGCACAGAAACACATAGTCTGTACATGCCTTGGCGCGGCAGGTAATTGGTGTTTATCGTAAAAACATTGTTTAGATACATATTTGTAGGGTAACCGCTATATATCTCCCCACTCTCACTCTCCACCCAAACACTTGCTCCAGAAAAATCAATGAACACATTTTCTGTTTCACCAAATACAGATCTGGTAGATGAGAGACTAATTTGTGTATATCCCCCAACAATTATATCCCCCTCAATTACTAAAAGAGGCTTGTCCAATCCACTAAGTTGCTCTTTATCCGGCTCAAAATCATACACACAGCCACCAAGCACAACAGCCACACAAAGCATTAAAACTGTTTTCAAATATCTTGTAACCATTTCTGCTGCCAATATTAAAATTTAAAGTTCAGTGTCAAATATGGAATAGGTGCTCCAAAGATGCAAAGTTTATGACCTTGTATCTGTCCACTATAATCAGTATCAAAATAAACAGAATAAACATTCTTTCTTCCAGTAACATTATACACACCCAAAGAGAAAGAGAAGTGTGTAAATGCTCTTAGCTTATGGGTAGGCTCTATATTCAATGCCAAGTCCAAACGCATATAATCTGGTATTCTGTATGAATTTCTGTCTGAATAGAACAACCTGTAACCACCGCCATACTCATATTTTGCCACAGGTACAGTTATAGGTCTGCCAGTTGAATAATCTGCATTGGCAGAAATACTTATCCTATGAGTAAATTTATAGTTGGCAACCAGCTTTGCATCATGAGGTTTATCATAAGAAGCATTATACCATTTACCTCCATTTATTGCATTCACCCCTTGCCCATCACGGTCTTTAAGCTGAGTCTTTGAGTATGTATAAGAAAGCCAACCATTAAGCTTACCTAAAGATTTCTTTAACATAACCTCAACACCATAAGCCCTGCCTTTTGTTATTATAACATCCTGAGCAATATTTTCATTCATTAGAATAACCGCACCACTCTTGTAATCCAGATAATTGTTCATCTGCTTATAATACGCCTCAACAGATGCATCCACTTTGTTCCCAAAAATAGAAGCATAAAAACCACCTGCAACCTGCCATCCCTTCTGAGGCTTGATATCCTTGTCACTAAGTTTCCATATATCTGTAGGAGAAACAGAGATAGAATTGGAAAGCATATGAATATATTGAGTCATAGTATTTATACCAGCCTTAAAGGAAACCTTATCAGAAAGCATTACTCTTCCCGACAACCTGAACTCAGGCTCAATATAAAATTTATTTGACTTGAACATAGAAAGTCTAACACCAAAATCCAAAGAGACTCTCTCTGAAATACTCCAGTTGTCACTCAGATAGGCAGCACCCTCAACAGCAGTTTCTTTAGGAAGTATATTTGACGCAACCAGAGATTCATCTCCATATGGCAGATAACTGCCAGGAGAGAGATTATAATATGTAGCGTCCGCTCCATAAGTAAGAGAATGTTTCTGGCTCAACAAAGACCTGAACTTAAGTTTGCCATAAGCCTGCTGAATCTTAAAGGAAAGTTCATACGCCCTTACAGGATTAAACTTGTCTACAGTTGAATAATTATAGTGGTCATATCCGGCAGTCAATTCCATTGACGATTTATCACTAAAGTTGCTTTTCCATTTAAATGAAGCATTGGCATTCTGATAATTGTATGTAGTATCTGCACTAAAGCTAAAATCATCAATAGAGTAATATCCATTTACGTGAATGGAGTTCTTTTCATTGAATCTGTGTGTTATACCGGCAGTAATATCGTAAAAAGAAGCAGATCCGTCATTATACTCACTCTCATCAGGCAATAGAGAAAGCATCCAATCAGAATAAGTTGCTCTACCACCCAGAATAAATGTTGTTTTTTTGCTTATCGGCCCCTCAATATGCCCCTTTGCAGTAAGCAATCCTACACCCAATGAACCGGAGATCTTTTTATTGTTTCCCTCTCTGCTTGTCACATCAAGTACAGAAGAGATTCTTCCTCCAAACTCTACAGGGATTGAACTCTTATAAAGTTCAATATCACTCACTATGTCGGGATTAAAACCAGAAAACATTCCAAAAAGATGGGATGGGTTATAGACCGTTCCACCATTAAATAAAACCAGATTCTGATCTGTTGCACCACCTCTCACATTAAATCCGCTGGATGCCTCTCCAACAGACTTAACGCCAGGCAGAGTAAGAATAACCTTTACCACATCAGACTCTCCAAATACCATTGGAACATTCTTTATCTTGTCCATTCTTACCTTCTCTACTCCTATCTGGCTGTTTCTCACCTTGTTTGTATTGTCTGCAGTAACTACTATTCCCGACAAAGCAAATACTTTCTCTTTTACCACAATATCCAACAAACCCTCACCATAAACCTGAAGATGAACCTGAGTATCTTCCAAAGAATAACCGCTGACATCAAGTACAGTTTTTCCTACAGGCAACAGAATTTTATAAAAGCCGTGAGCATCTGACTGTGCGTATGATTTTGTCTCACTGTCAAGTATATTTACTCCAACAACTGGCTCTCCGGTTACAGCATCTCTCACATATCCACTCAAATATGCCTTTGAGTAACTACTTTTGCTGTCTTTATCTCCAATCTGATATGTTTTATTTACAGATGTTGCCACGTTTACATTTCCATCCAGGGCATCTATATAATCTTTTGCAGCAGGTTTCTCCTCTACTGTCTTTTCTTTGGCAAAATAGTCATACGGAAGTCTGTCAGACAAACCAATCCCCTTTAGCACAAAAATAAATCCATTGTATTGAGTAACAACATAACCTTTCTCTTTCAGGTCTGCCTCAATATCTTGTAACATTGAAGCACTACCTTCATTTACAGTAAAAATGAGATTCTTTGCAGATTCATCATTCTCATAGTAAATCTTTTTCTGAGTATTTTTCTGCATTAGAGAGATAAGAGAATCCAGTCCTACATTCCTATGTATTCTCCCTTGTGCAAAAGAGTATGTGACACTTGCCACATTAAGCAATATAAATAAACCAAATACAAGGCGTTTCATGATATATCTCTCTAATTATTATCTACAAATTCCATTATCTCACTAAAAATAATATCCTTATCTGCTATGTCTATATATCTGACATTGTTTTTACGTATAAAACCCTTTATCTCTTTTTTCTTATCCTTGTATATTTTTGCAAAGTGCTTTATACCAGATATTGGCATTACTACTCCATCTTTTATAATGTAATAACGGTTTGCAGAGTAAAAATATCTGAATATTCCCTTCTCAGTTGTCTGAAGTCTTTCATTATATTTCTTTATATTCTTTTTAAGCAATTTATCTTTTCCCACGTACAAGAGTTCATATATCCCCTCACCTATTCCCGCCACTGGGTTTTCCAATGTAAAAGCCATAAACTTTCTGTGTCCAATTGCAAAATCCTCAACAAGACTCTTATCCAGTTCAATAACATTTCCGGTTGTTGGAATCTTTATGTGCAATTGGTCCTTATGTGCATTGAGATTAAGAAGTACTCCTTTGTACATCACATCATTATAAACCACATAACCACGTTCAAAATCATCTGAATAGGCATATGGAGAGCCATTATATCTAAAATAATATTTTTCAAACTCCACTCCACGGTATATGGTTGCATTCAGGCCTGCCTGCCCAACAAAGTCACTCTTGTTCTGCGCAACCAGAAATACTGGCTGAAAGAAAATAAGTAGCAGAGCTGTAACTTGAACAATCTTTTTCATTGAGAAACAAAAATTTATTAACAAATATAGGAATATATATTCGATATATACAAATGAGGACGGTTCAATATTGATCCGTCCTCATTATTTATATGTTATACCTATTTTTCTGAGTTTAAAATCTACCAGATAATAACTCTTTCCTCCTTTGGCATAAACATCTTGCCATCTGTAATACCAAACGCCTGATAGAAAGACTCAATATTTCTTAAAGTAGCATTTACTCTATTCTTTCCAAGTGAGTGTACATCTACTTTAGTAAGACGAGCTATCTCCTCATCCCTAATATTTTGTCCCCATATTGTAGCATATGAAAGATAAAAACGTTGAGCAGCAGTAAAGCCGTCTATTGGAGCTGGTTCGCCTTTTTCTTTGAAAGTATTGTAAAGTGCAGTGTAAGATACTCTCAAACCTCCCTGGTCAGCAATATTCTCACCCAAAGAAAGAGCTCCATCTGCCATAACTGCCGGTTGGTCACCTTTTGCAGCAAGAACCTCTATTTTATTGAACTGCTCTACAAGAATATCTGTACGAGCCTTAAATGCAGCAGCATCCTCTTCTGTCCACCAGTTGTTCATATTTCCGTCTTTGTCAAATTGACGTCCCTGATCATCAAATCCATGTGTCATCTCGTGACCAATAACAACTCCAATAGCACCATAGTTTACAGCATCGTCAGCTGCAGAGTTGTAGAATGGAGGTTGCAGAATAGCTGCTGGGAAACAGATTTCGTTAGTTGTAGGGTTGTAATATGCATTTACAGTCTGTGGAGACATAAACCATCTTGAACGGTCTACCTCTTTTCCAAGATCTGCCAAATTATCTGCAGTATACCAAGCACTGGCACGTTTGATATTCTCCCAATATGAAAGAGAAGGATCTATGGTAAGAGAAGAATAATCTTTCCATTTGTCGGGATAACCAATCTTAACTGTAAAGGTATTAAGCTTTTCTTGCGCTTTTGCTTTAGTTGCATCTGACATCCACTCAAGTGCATCTATATGCTCTCCAAGAGCAACCTGAAGATTTTTTACCATCTGAGTCATACGTTGCTTGTCGCTCTCTGGGAAATATTTCTTTACATATATCTCACCTACAGCCTCTCCCAACAAACCATTTGGAACTGACATTGCACGTTTCCATCTTGGACGCATCTGTTGTTGACCAGACATCTGTTTGCCAAAGAAATCAAAATGAGCAGCATACAACTCATCTCCAACATACCCGGCTGCACTTGACATTATATTTGCAGCCAAATAAGCCTTAACTGTTTCAATATCCTCTTTAGAATATAAATCAAACACTACATCCAAAACCTCTGGCTGGCCTACAATAATCTTATCAAACTCACCAATACCCATTTGAGAGAAATATTTAGCCCAGTCAAACTTGCTGTAACGTTTCACAAAATCTGCTTTGCTCATTGGATTATAAGATGCTGCCACATCTCTAAGCTGAACATTTGAACGGAACACTTTTGCCATCTGAGTCTCAAAATCCAACACTTTTTGTGCTTTTTGTGCTGCATCTTCCCATCCTAACATAGAGAATGCTTTGGTAAGCCATTGAACATACCCTTCTCTTTTTGACTGATTCTGTTGCTCAATATAGTAATCACGGTTACCCATACCCAAGCCAGACTGGTCTATATATAGGACATTCACATTGCTGTTAAGCAAATCTGCACTAACATAAACTCCAAAAAGAGGACTTCCTGCATTAGTATGGATAAGAGCGGTTGTGTTTGCCAAATCTTGCAGATTGCCAACTGCCATTAGTTTGTCTACATCACTTTTTACAGGAGCAACACCCTCTTTGTTTAATCTTACAGAATCCAAACCCATTGTATAAAGGTCTGCAATCTTTTGATCTACAGTGCCAGTCTCAAATTTAGATTTTGCAATATTTGCAAAAAGTTCATTAAGGCGCACCTCATTATTTTCACGCAATTGGTCAAATGTACCATAACGGGCAAATTCTGGCTTTAAAGGATTTGCCGCTTGCCATCCGCCAGTAGCATACTGGTAAAAATCATCTTTAAGAGCTACACTCTCATCAAAATTTGCTTTATTGATAGCAGG
>CALCUQ010000011.1 GCA_937906795.1 uncultured Bacteroidales bacterium
AAGAGGTGATTTGTCTATTAGAGCGTCAAATGGTTCAATAGGGCGTAAATTGGCAAACAGTCCAAGGCTTTTTCTCATCTTTAAAAGCCCTTGCTCAGGCCTTACCTTAGCAGATGGATTATTGTCATATTTTGGATCTCCTATAGCTCCAAACAAAACAGCATCACTACTTATACATATCTGATGTGTCTGGTCTGGATATGGGTCACCAAACTCATCAATTGCACATCCGCCAACCAGTGCATATTTGTAATTGAATGTATGGTTATATTTTTTTGCAACAGCGTCTAAAACTTTGGTTGCCTGGGCAATAATTTCAGGGCCAATCCCATCACCTGGTAATACAGCTATATTTTTATTCATAATTATATTCTGTTTTTTTCAAAGAATTCAATTTTGTTTTTTGAGGAAACAAGAAAATCAATATCTCTGAGGTTATTGAGAATGCATTGTTGTTTGTATTCTCCAATAGGGAAGTGCTCAAACTCTCCTGTAGCAGCAATTGTGATTTTTTTGTTTGACTATCTCAAGTTCTGCATTCTCATCCTTTTTTAGCTGAGCAAATATCTTCTCTAAAAATGATGGTGAAACCTGCACAGGCAGCAACATATTGTTTAATGCATTGTTTCTGAATATATCTGCAAAAAAACTGGATACAACAGCCTTGAACCCATAATCGGCAAGAGCCCAGGCGGCGTGTTCTCTACTTGAACCGCACCCAAAATTTGCACCTGCAACAAGAATTTGCGGTTTATTTTCTGTCTGCTCGTATTTTGCAAAAATAGAGTCTTGTTTTACAGTTTCATTGGCGTTGTATCTCCAGTCATAGAACATGGCTTTTCCAAATCCCTCTCTGCTTGTTTTCTTTAGAAATCTGGCTGGAATAATCTGATCTGTATCTATGTTCTCTATTTGAGTATATATAGCTTTCATTTTATTGCTCTATGTTAGTTATAACTCCGTTTACAGCTGCGGCTGCTGCTACTATAGGGCCACAAAGCATTGTTCTTGCCCCTGGTCCCTGTCTCCCCTCAAAATTTCTGTTGGATGTTGACAAAGCATATTTCCCTGCCGGTACTTTATCACTGTTCATGGCAAGGCAAGCAGAACATCCGGGCTGTCTTATCTCAAACCCAGCCTCTGTAAGGATGTCATATAACCCTTCTGATTTGATTTTTTGCTCAACTTCAACAGAGCCTGGAACCAGCCATACTATAACATCTTTGGCTTTCTGTTTCCCTTTTACGTAATTTGCAAAAGCTCTAAAATCCTCTATCCTTCCATTTGTACAGCTGCCAACAAATACATAGTCAATCTTTTTCCCTACAAGAGATTCTCCAACTTTGAATCCCATATATTCCAATCCTTTAAGACCGCTTGCATCACACTCTGGAATTGTATCTCCAACGGCCATTCCTCTGGCAGGGTCAGTTCCATATGTTATCATAGGAGGAATATCTTCTCCCCTGAATTCATATTCTTTATCAAATACTGCATCTGCATCTGAATACAGTTTGCTCCATTTTTCTACTGCAAGGGCAAAAGGGGAGTTTGTATCACCTATATTTCCTTTTGGGGCATATCTCCTGCCAAGCATATAATTGTAAGTATTTTTGTCGGGAGCAATAAGACCTCCTCTTGCACCCATTTCTATACTCATATTACATACTGTCATTCTTCCCTCCATACTCATGTTTTCAAAAACTTCACCTGCATATTCTACAAAATGTCCAGTACCTCCGGCAGTTCCAATTTTTGAAATTATATATAAAATAACATCTTTAGGGGTAACATTAGCAGAAAGAGAGCCGTTTATGGTAATGCGCATCTGCTTTGGTTTGTTTTGAAGCAGGGTTTGGCTGGCAAGAACCATCTCAACTTCGCTGGTGCCAATCCCAAAAGCAATAGCACCAAAAGCTCCATGCGTTGCTGTGTGGCTGTCTCCGCACACAATTGTCATTCCTGGCTGTGTAATTCCTTGCTCAGGACCAATCACATGAACAATACCATGTCCGGGCGAGAGCATTTTAAAGTACTCAATTCCATATTCCCTGCAATTTTCTCCAAGGGTTTCTACCGGAATTCTGCAGCTGGGATCCTCTATAGGTTTGTCCTGGCAGAGTGTTGGAATGTTATGGTCTGCAGTTGCAAATGTCTGTTTTGGTCTAAAAGGTTTCAATCCCTTTTCTCTCAAACCCGAAAAAGCCTGCGGACTTGTAACTTCGTGTATAAAATGCCTGTCTATGTATAATTGTGTTATACTTTGAGGGGCATTTTTGTCAAAATCTTTTTTATCGCTAATCTCCTGTACTACATGAGATTCCCAAATCTTATCAAAAAGAGTTTTTCTGGCCATTTTAAATAAATTTGCTAATTGCATCAACAAAAGCCTCTACAGAAGCTGTTATAATATCTGTGTTTGCAGAGAATCCATAATATAAGTTGCCTCTGTTTTCAACTTGTATATGAACTTTTCCAACGTCATCACTTCCTCTGGTAATTGCCTGAACCAGGAATTCTTCCACTACAATTTTCCTGTTTATAAGTTGTCTTACAGCAGAGAATGCAGCATCAATAGGTCCATTGCCAGAAGATGTTGCCTGGCAGATTTCTCCATCAATGTTAAGTTTGACAGTTGCCATAGGAACAGAGTTCTTGCCACACATAACTTGCAGGAATTTTAGTCTTATTTTCCTTGCGGCCTCATTTCTGTTGACACCTACAATTACCATAAGGTCACTGTCATTTATATCCTTTTTCCTGTCTGCAAGAAGAAGGAATTTGTCGTATGCCTCAGTAAGCTCGTCGTGAGTAAGATGGATGCCAAGTCTCTGGTAGTGATGATTAAGTGCAGCTCTTCCGCTACGTGCAGTAAGTGCTATGACTGAGTCATTTACTCCAACATCCATAGGATCCATTATTTCATAGCTTTCTCTGTTTTTAAGCACTCCGTCCTGGTGTATTCCCGACGAATGGGCAAATGCATTTCTCCCCACCACAGCTTTGTTTGGTTGGACAGGCATTCTCATTAAAGTGGAAACAAGTCTGGAGTTCTTGTAAATCTGTTTGGCATCAATGTCTGTGTAGAAAGGGAGATCCTTACGGCATTTTAGTGTCATTACAACCTCTTCCAAAGAGGTGTTGCCGGCTCTCTCTCCAATTCCATTGATTGTAACCTCTGCCTGTCTTGCACCATTCATTATGCCGGATATGGTATTTGCAGTAGCCATGCCAAGGTCGTTGTGGCAGTGGGTGGAAATGATTGCTTTATCTATATTGGGTACATTATTCACAAGATACTTTATTTTTTCTCCGTACTCCCATGGAGTGCAGTAACCTGTTGTGTCGGGAATATTGACAACTGTTGCACCTGCTGCAATAACAGCCTCTATTACCCTTGCAAGGTACTCATTCTCTGTTCTTCCTGCATCTTCTGCATAGAACTCAACATCATCTATAAATCTGCGGGCATATTTTACAGCTTTTACAGCTCTTTCAATAATCTCTTCTCTGTTGGAGTTGAATTTGTATTTTATATGTGAATCGCTGGTGCCAATTCCGGTGTGTATTCTTCCCCTTTTTGCATAATGCAATGCGTCTGCTGCAACCTCAATGTCTTTTTCAACAGCACGTGTAAGTGCACATATTATTGGATTTGATACATTTTTTGAGATTTCTACTACAGAATTGAAATCACCTGGGCTGGATACCGGGAATCCGCACTCTATAATATCAACATTAAGTTGTTCCAATGATTTTGCCAATTCAATTTTTTCAATTGTGTTCAATTGACATCCAGGAACTTGCTCTCCATCTCTTAAAGTAGTATCAAAAATATAAATTTTATTGTCCATTATATTGTCTTTCTTACAAATTGTTACTTTTTTATTGGTTAATCAAATTATTTTTAATATTGGGTAGATTAAAAATAAAAAGAGGACTTACTCTAAAATATAAGAAGTCCCCATAATATGTAATTAGTTTAGTTATAGAGTGTTACATAAATAAAGAGCTTCTTTTGAGATACAAAAGGAGCAGGAGCTGATTTATGCCAAGTCTATATCTAATTGAACTTTTATTCATTTTTAGGTGCTTTTCTACTAAAAAATCAATCCTTACAAAGGTAAAAAGTTTTTTTGTACTAACAAATTGTAAGCAGAAAATTATACCAAATAAATTTTGTGGTTTATAAAAGTTTGCATACTTTTGCAGTCCTAAGAAAAAGGAGGTGGTATAAAGTATGATTATAGTTCCTATTAAAGAAGGCGAGAACATTGAGAGAGCTCTTAAAAAATTCAAAAGAAAATTTGAGAAAACCGGCACTGTTCGTGAGCTAAGAAACAGAAAAACATTTGTTAAAAAATCTGTTGCAAGAAGAGAGCAAATTAAAAAAGCTATCTGTAGTTTTGGTTCCGGCTCCGTTAGCAACATCTACAATTGAACGAGGACTAGTTCCTGGTGGCTTCTAAAATATAAGAGAAGTTGATTGTACATTATAGTGTAACAATCAACTTCTTTTTTTGTATATTTGGCATGTGAATTGTACGTATGTATCAATGTAATAGAGGATTAGGAGCAATACAAAAAGTAATATGAACGACTTTATAGAGTATTTGAGAGTGCAGAAAAGGTATTCTGAGAGGACGCAGCAAATATACAAAGATGCTGTTGAGAGGTTCTGCAAGTACTATTCTTATTCAGAAGAAGACCCCAATTGTAATCCTCAGCAAACATTCACTCCACTTAATATCCGCTCTTTTATTGCCTACAATATTGATAATGGAATTAGTGCCCGTACAACAAATCTAATGTTGAGTGCATTGAGCAAGTATTGTAAATTTCTTGTTTTGCATGGGATTCTGAAATCAAATCCAATGGACTTGGTGGTTAGAGTTAAAGAAAAGAAGCGTTTGCCCCAATTCTACAGTGCGGATGCACTGAAAGAGTATTTTTCTGCCCCTATTGATGTTTCAAATTATAAGAGTGTGCGAAACAGGCTTGTGATTATGATTATTTATTCTACCGGAATGAGAAGACAAGAGATTGCCACTTTAAAATTATCAAATTTTGACAGTGGTAGAAAAGTCTTTAAAATTATTGGTAAAGGCGAAAAAGAGAGAGAAATTCCAATTATTTCTATATTGTTTGAAAATATTTTGTTATATTTACAATGCAGACGCAATTCATATCCCAATTGCACAAGCGACTCGTTCTTTTTAACAGATAAAGGTGCACCATTGTATCTTAATTTTGTTAATAATATTGTAAAGAATGAGCTGGCTGGCTTAAAGGGGTTTGAGGGAAAAAAGGCGCCGCACGCGTTGAGGCATTCATTTGCAACACATTTGTTGAACAATGGAGCCGATTTAAACAGTATTAAGGAGGTACTTGGTCATTCATCGTTGGCGGCAACGCAAGTTTATACACATAATTCCTTTGAGCAGCTCAAAAAAGTTTATTTAACCGCTCACCCAAGAGCAAAAAAAGGAGGTTAGTATGGAAATTAGAGTACAATCTGTAAAATTTGACGCAGACGTTAAATTATTGGATTTTGTAGAGAAGAAGGTTGCTAAAGTTGAGAAGTTTTATGAGGATGTCATTAGCGCAGAGGTTACATTGACATTACTTCCAGACAATGCAAACAAAGGGGTGAAAATTAGAGTTAAGACTCCTGGTAAAGATCTCTATGTTGAGAGAAACGCTAACACATTTGAAGACGCAGTTGTAGATTGCGTAGATATTCTAAAAGGTCAACTTGTAAAGATTAAGGAGCAGAAGAGAGGCGTATAAAATTCAGTTAAAAAATATAGAGGCGATTTCGCCCAATAATATATTTGAAAAATATGCTTGCAATCCTAATGGGTTGCAGGCTTTTTTTTCGCAGGTATCAATGCTCAGCAGAGCTTGTTGAATCTCTTTTGGTGAGTGTTTCACTCCAATCATTCGAGAGCAGAACTCCTGGGTTGGTTTTGTAAAGAAATAATCTCCCATTATATTGAGTTGTACTATAACTCCATCTTTTACATTCATCCCAATTTCAATAAGACCACCATTGAACTTTGCGGTTTTATAAAACTCATATTTGGGAGAATTGCCAAAATTCCATTGATAGGTCGAATATTTTTCTTTGCACAATGTATCAATTGCAGCAATGTCATCGGGAGTATAAGTGTAGGTGGTTATATTGCTGAATTTGTTGCATATAAATTCTTTAAGATATACTTTAAATTCATCAATATTCATTGGGGAACTTAAATGGCTGCTTATATTTGTCACTCTGCTTCTGTTGGATTGTACAGATTTTCCTATAAATTTTTCCGGCCTGGATTTTAATGCTCCGTGCAG
>CALCUQ010000012.1 GCA_937906795.1 uncultured Bacteroidales bacterium
GTTGCGATGTTGTCTTTGGGCCCTATACTTGGTCCTTTGCAGCAGATGATTGATGGTGCCTATGCACTTCCCTCTACTATGTCTATAGGTATACTTTTGGGTACTATTCTCTTTGGCCCTGTGGTAGACAAATTCGGATACAAGTGGTTATTGGTTATATCTTCTGTGCTGGCTTTGGCGGGTTTGCAAGGTCTGGCTACTTTTAAGCATCTTGCATATTTGCATGTTTCAATATTCCTGCTTGGTTTTGGTGGAGGTATTCTTAATGGAGAGACAAATGCTGTGGTTGCAGAAATATATGATGACACTAAAAGGGGCCCCAGATTGGGATTTTTGGGAGCATGTTACTGTATAGGAGCTTTAATATGGACACTTCTGAACTATTTTATAGATGATTACACAGTGCCGTTGAATATAGCATCTGTTGTTATGCTGGGTTGTATTGTATTTTTCTGCTGTATACAGTTCCCTCCTGCAAAACCTGGCGAGAATGTTTCATTCTCAAATGTTGTGGGGTTGCTTAAATATCCTTCCCTTATTCTTTTTGCTCTTGTACTGTTCTTCCAAAGTGCTTTTGAGGGTACATCGGGAAGCTATACAATTTCATTTTTGAATATATATGGGGGAATGGATGAGGCAGATGCCATACTTTCACTTACATGGTTTACAGTTGGAATGTTGGCGGGAAGGTTGATTCTGGGGGCTGTAATAAGAAAAATCAAAGAACTTAAGACATTATATGCATATCTGATGGTTGCTGTTGTGGGGGTGGGGCTGTTGCATATTTTTAAATCTCACTGTACTGTAGCATACCTTGCAATGGTACTGATTGGCTTTGGCGTAGGTGCTACTTATCCTGTAATTCTCAATTATCTTGGCAGTGCTTTCAGAGATTTGCAGGGAACAGCATTCTCAATTGCAATGTTTATAGCTTTGTGTGGCCAATATGCAGGAAATAAAGTGGTAGGAATTGAGTTTGCAGATGCAAACTACGGTTTTTTGACCATTGAACTTGTTGTATGTATTCTGGCAATGATGGCTATAGTTCCTGTGGCAATAAAACTGGCAAAAAGAAAATAAATCTTAAAACTTAAATTATTATGTTAGCTAACGAATGGAAAAAGAACGCTTTTAGCGTAATGAACAAAATTGAGGAAACTCAAATGGAGAAAATTAAAGAAGTTGCAACCGTAATGGCAGATACCATTGAGGCAGGCCGTTGGGTGCATACATTTGGTTGTGGCCATGCAAACCTTCCTATTGAGGAGATGTATCCTAGAATTGGTGGTTTTGTAGGTTTCCATCCTCTTTGTGAGTTGCCTTTAACATTCTTTACTCATATTACTGGTGAAATGGGAATCAATCAATTCTTGTGGTTGGAGCGTGCAGAGGGTTATGGACAGTCAATTATGAAAAGCTGGAATTTTGATCCTAAAGATGTTGTATGGATTTTCTCTCATACAGGTATAAATGCTGTTAATATAGATGTTGCTCTTGAGGCCAAGAAACGTGGAATGAAAGTTATTGTGTTTGGTTCTGCAGCTGAAACTGGCAATAAAGTTCCAAGACACTCTTGTGGTAAGAATCTGTTCCAGATTGCAGATTATGTTGTAGACACATGCTGTCCAATAGTTGATGCATCGTGTCAGTTGAAAAAACATCAGGATAAAGTGGGCCCTCTATCAACAATGGCCTCTGTAACAACTGTGTGGATGACAATCTGTACTGTAGCAGAGATATTGGAAGAAAGAGGTGTAAAACTATACATTCACCCTTCTCACAATGTTCCGGGAGACACTACAGCTCACGAGCGTTTGGATGCTTGTATCAATGAGTACAAGAAACGTTCAGCTGGTCTATAGAGATTGGTTTTCCTGTTTTTCTTTAGCGGTCCATTCAAGGTAACCTCCGTTAAGATTAACAATATTTTTTTGTTTTGCGATATTCAGAACAATTCGTTTTCGTTTACCGTTTTTATGCCTGCACCTGCAAGTGCGGCGGCGGCAGATTGATTGTCATCAACACGGAAGATCATATACGCCCCCGTTTTATTGGAAAGAAATGCGTATGTGTACTCAACTGATGCATT
>CALCUQ010000013.1 GCA_937906795.1 uncultured Bacteroidales bacterium
GTGAGTGCAAATATATATAAAATATTTATTATCCAAACTTATTTCTATAATTTTTTAGTCACCACTTTCCTTTATATAAAATATGAATACTTTCAGATTGTAACTTGTTTTATTCTAATATTTATTATTTGAAATTAAAAACTCTTTTTTGTTTTATTCAGTTATGTTTTATAGTTATTATACTCAATTTTTTTCTATACCATAATTAAGGTATTTGAACTTTATTAGTTGTCCAGTTTTTTTCATTTAATTATTTTTGCCGCACTTTTTGATTAATCATAAATATTTAATATATGTTACGTAAGTCTTTATTTTTAATTTTAGCTGTTAGTTTTCTGCTGTTTTCCAGAGTTGAAATGACAGCTTCAGCTAAATGGCATTCTACTGTTGCTGTGGTTGTTGACAAAGCAACCTATGACAAGATTTCTTCACATGTAGACAATTATGTAAAAGCAGTTTCTACAGAAGACAGAAAAGGTGTTCTTGTTGTTGACAATTGGTCTAACCCAGAACAAATTAAAGATAAATTGTTTCAAATGTACCGAAATGATTTTTTGGAGGGTGCTGTTTTTATTGGCAATATTCCAATTCCAATGATAAGAGATGCCCAGCATATGGCAACTGCCTTTAAAATGGATCAGAAAAGAAACTGGTTGGATTCATCTGTCCCTTCTGACCGCTTTTATGATGATTTTGATCTTAAATTTGATTTTTTCTCTCAGGATACAACCAATAAAAGAGCATTTTATTATTCACTCAGAGCTGATTCACCTCAGCAGATTCAATGTGATATATACTCTGCAAGAATTAAACCTCCTGTAAGTGATCCTGATTCTGAAGCCAAAGCAATTGCTGCTTTCTTGGATAAAGCATCTTCTGCACATGCTCAATATAACAATATGGATAAGGTACTGCATTTTGCCGGTCATGGTTATAATTCTGATTCAATGAATGCAAGAATTGACGAGGGAATTGCTTTGGCAGAACATTTCCCTTTTATAAATGACAGAACAGGTTCATTGGATTTCTTTAACTATACATTTGACAAATATTCAAAATATAGAGTCAAAGAGGCTTTGGCAAATGATAAATTGGACCTTGCAATTATGCACCATCATGGGGCAGAGGATACACAATTCCTTAATGGTGCTATGAACGGTCAGAATCCTGCAGACTGGTTATGGCTTGCAAAAAATTATTTCAGAACAAAATATAGAGCTGCATTTGAAAGAGGAGGAGAAGAAAGAGCAGAAAAGACCAAAGCAAATTTCATTAAACAATACAATATTCCGCAAGAATGGTTCGCAGAGGCCAATGATCCAAAACTTATTGCCGAGGATAGTATATATTCTGTTGATAAAGATTTGGTTCTGACAGATTTGAACAACTATAGAAGTGGAGCAAGATTCATTATTCTGGATGCTTGTTATAACGGTGGCTTTATTGTGGATGATTATATTGCTGCAAGATATATTTTTAACAGTGGCAGCACAATGGTAGTTAAAGCCAACTCTGTAAATACTTTACAGGATACTTGGACTACAGAACTTATAGGTTTGTTGAATTTGGGCGTATCTGCAGGTGATTGGGCAAAAGGTCAGATGACATTGGAGTCACATCTTTTTGGAGACCCTACATTTGTTTTTGCACCTCAAAAAAATATATTGGACAAAATTAAAGGTGGTTACGATATAGCAAGAAATATTGTAAAAGAGAGAAATAATCCAAAGTATTGGAGATCACTTCTTGATAATGCATTAAATAGTGACTCTTATCATGCAGATATAACCTCTTTGGCAATAAAAATGCTTGTAAGGAACAATGCTATTTCATCATCAGAGCTACTTTCAATAGCAAAAGACAATCCATCAAGAATCGTAAGACTTGAGGCTTTTATGGCTAATAAATTTATCTGTGATTCCAACCTTGAGGCAGCAATTGATCTTGCAATTAATGATACTTATGAAATTACCAGGAGATTGGGATATATTACTCTTGGATACAATGGCTCTCCAGATTTTGTTGAGCAAATGGCAGCAAGATACATTAATCCAAATTGTACAGACAGAGAAGAGTTCCAGATATATATGAGTATTGGAGCTTTTGACAAGGAAAGATTTGTAAGTGAGGTTGAGAAGTTATATAAAGTTAACGGTTATTATCCTTCAAAGGAAAATTATGAGTATACAATAAAGAGAATAAGTGGTTCAGGCCCTTATCCTAAAGAGGAATTTGAAAAGATTGTCAATGGAACATCATCTGCAAAAGAAACTAAAGGAGCAATAAGATATCAGAGAAATGTTTGTTATCCGCATGCTTTGGAAGCTATTTATCATTGTGTGGAAAACAGTTCTGATTTGACTATGAAGGTACTCGCTGCAGAGGTGCTTGGATGGTACAGATACTCATATTTGAGAGATAGTATAAAGGAGAAAGTAGAACAATTATACAATAAGGCTCAAGATAAAGCAGTTAAAAATGAACTGCTTAAATCTCTTAACAGATTAAAATAACATTATATGAAGCATAAATATTTATTCTCAATTTTGGCATTCATCTTTATTAGTGTTGTTGCTTATGCACAACAAGATGACAAATATGCCAAGATTAAAGGTGTGGTTATTGATGGTTCATCACGTATTCTTGAACCAATAGCCTATGCTACAATCCAATTGTCCCCTCAGGGATTATATGCAATCACAACAAATGAAGGAGATTTTGAAATTAAGAATGTAGAGGCAGGAGTCACAAATATTAAAGTACAGTTTATTGGTATGCAGGATATTGATACCACTATAAAC
>CALCUQ010000014.1 GCA_937906795.1 uncultured Bacteroidales bacterium
CATATAAATGGAGAAACTCAGCTCTTTTAACTGGTTGTCTATATATGCAGCAAGTGTTGGCAGAACATATTTGTTGCCCTCTTTGTCTTGCAGAGTAGTTGTTTGGCAGTTTACTTGTTTTACAAAATCAATAAGTTTGGTGCCAGGTTTTACAAAGTGGTAACTGTTTGTATTCTTGCAATAAACTCTAATCTCTTCCATAATATCTTATTATTAATTGTTTTTTAACCATAATTGGGGATTCTGTTTTACAGTCCCGTTCCATAACTCAAAATGCAGCACAGATGTATTGTTGTCTACATGCAAAGTTCCAAGTGTATCACCTGTCTTTACCATATCTCCCGCCTTTACAATAACGTGGTCAAGTTTGCAGTAGAAAGTGAAATAACTTCCATGTTGCACCAATATGCACTGATTGTATCCCGGAATGGCAATTACCTGTTTTATCTCCCCATCAAACACTACCATTACCTTGGCCCCTTTTGTGGTGGAAATGTTTATTCCATTGTTGAAAGGGAGTTTCACATTTTTTAGGGTAGGGTGATAGTGCTCTCCAAATTTCTCAATAACAACCCCCTTAGTTACCGGGAACGGAAGTTTTCCTTTATTTGCGGCAAAGCTCCCCGACAACCTTGTGCTGTTTTCTATTATAGGATTCTTATTGGCTACAGTTTTCTTTTCTGCTTTCTGTTGTGCTATCCGTTTGTTCGACTGTTCTCTAAGAAGCTCTTCTTTCCTTATGGCCTCTTTAATCATTTTCTCAACTTTAATGGAGAGCTCTTTTGCCTGAGACTGTTTTTTTGTCAGCTGGGCTTTGTATTGCTTTTGCTTGTCGCTCAATGATTGGGCGTAAAGTTTTGCCTGCTTTTCCTCTTCTGTAAGTTTTAGATACTCTTTCTGTTTTGTTTTCTGAGTATTTACATTGCTTGTTTTAAGCTTAATGATATCTTGCCTCTCTTTAATGATTTTATCTTTTGTACTTCTTATTCTGTTTGCTTGTTCTCCTATAAGCTTGGAGAAATTCTTAAGATATCCCCATCTTCTATATGCCTGCTCTATATTGTCAGAAGCCAGAATATACATAAACCATACTTTGGAGTCTCTGTTTTTGTAAGCTGCACGCACAAGATTTTTGTAATGTTGTTCAAGTGTATCCAACCTGTTCTCCAGATGTGCAATCTGTTGCTGCTTCTGGTTTATGGATTTTGTCTGAGATTCAATTTCTGCGCTCAGTTCTGCAAGCAATTCCTTTCTTCCTGCAATTTTATTCCTTACAAGAACAAGTTCCT
>CALCUQ010000015.1 GCA_937906795.1 uncultured Bacteroidales bacterium
CATTGGCAATGACACCAGTATAAAAATATACCTTATCTTATTGTTCTCCCAACTCAAATTCTTGAATTTGAAAGAAAACATTGGAATTTCACTAACAAGCAGGTAGGACAACACCAATGCTATCATAGGAATTGTGTATGGATAAACTGCAAAGAAAACGGCCAATGGCTCGTATACATCTGTAGAATAAACCAATGATGCACACAGTAGGGCACATGATGGAGTGGCCAGTCCTAGAAAGTTCTCAGTTTGTCTGGTATCTATATTAAATTTTGCCAATCTTAATGCAGAAAATACCGCAATAAGAAGAGGTATTAGAATCATAAGATTCTCTGTAAAATTTGATATGCTGCCAACACCATCAAAAATTACAAAGTTAGTTTCAACCAGAATTTTAGTGTAGGTAAGCATAATCATTGCAGGTGCAACACCAAAACTTACCATATCTGCAAGAGAATCCAATTCCTTTCCAATAATTGAGTAAGCATTAAGGGCTCTTGCTGCAAGACCATCAAAGAAATCAAAGACTGCAGATGCAATAATGCATATCAAAGCAGCTTTGAAATCTCCGCTTAACGCAAATATTATAGCAAAGCATCCACTTAACAAGTTAAGTGATGTTATACTGTTTGGAATGCTTTTAATAAAACTCATTTTTTACTTATTTGATACCAAGTTTAGCTTTAATTGCTTTAGGAATAGAGTTCTTATTCACTAAAATTGAAATAGTTTTAGCCTTTACATAGTTCTCAGACATATAGTGGTAACCGCTACCATTACGTGCTGTGCCCCAAGAGTTTTTGGTTTTGTAATATTTTACTCCCTCTTGGTCGGTTACAATACCGGTAATGTGCTCCAAGTGGTCGTCTACTGTAGTAAAGTTTTCATAACCCTCTTGTCTGCTCTCCTGTGTAACATCTTCCTCAGATATCCTTTTCTCAATCTGTTTCATTGCCTTTACATTCTCTTTTGTGTTTAGGGCAATCTCATGATTGAATGCATATCCAACTTCGCTGATATCACCATCCCATGCAACTGTATATCCGGTATTTATTGCATTGTCAATAATAGCCATAAGATCATCTAATGGGACATTATAGAACAATGCATGATCCCAGTTGTCTGGCACCTCAAGTGGAACTTGAGTATAGAACGGATGATGAGTAAAGCTTGTCAGCTCTATATAGTCAGAGGCTTTAACACCAAGACTCTCTTTAAAAGATTGGGCTGTATACTCTTTTCCTTTGTACATGAATTTCTCTGGAAGCTTGCCAAGATATGCATCCAAAGTACCCTCAATAATCTCTTGAGGAATTCTTTGTTTCATTTCAACAGCTACAGCACTAATGGCTTTTACATATGTGCTTAATGCATCATGATTGTGGGTAGGGGAGTTGTAGTTGATTCCATTGTAAACTTCTTCTGGCATCAAACCAAATTTGTCCATTACCCAAATGTGCATATGAGCCAAACTTCCAGGATTTA
>CALCUQ010000016.1 GCA_937906795.1 uncultured Bacteroidales bacterium
TTGAGGCGGCTAAGGTATCAAAGATGTCAGAAGTGGAATACAATAAATATTTAAGTGTTATGACAACAGAGCGAGATGTACGGAATCAGATAGCGTATGCCAGAAAAGAAGGTCTTGAAATGGGCAGAGCAGAAGGTAAATCAGGTGTCATTAAAGATCTTATCCTTTCGAATATAAAGGTAATGGGTGCAGATAAGGTTGCGTCATTTATGGGTATGAGCAAGGAGGAGGTAATTAGGATAGCAGAAGGTTTTTGAGATGTATATAAAACAAAAGAACTGACCTTGTGAGTCAGTTCTTTGCTTTGTACAGGATAGGAGAATCGAACTCCTATTTGAAGAATGAGAATCTTCCGTCCTAACCGTTAGACGAATCCTGCGTTAACCGTTTGGGACTACAAAGGTAAGCATATTTTTTAAACTTCCAAATATTTTTGTGAAAAAATGCAAAAATTTTTAATTTTGGTGAGAAAACCTACTGAGGTTAGCACAAACCCCAACGGCTCATATCCGCAATATACTAACTTAAATTATGAAACATATAACCCTTAAAGCAATATTTTGTTCAATATTATTGTTTATGATAGCTTCTTGTTCTAAAGATGATGTAGTTCCTACTCCTGAGGGAGAAAAACCTTATGTTCCAGCAACTTTTAAAGATGGAAGAGCAGTTATTGCGTATGTCACATATTATGGCACAAGGTTACCGGATCCAAGAATCTGCACTCACATCAATTATGCATTTGCAGAAATTTATGTTAAAGATGGCGTATATAAAGGGGTTAAACTTAAGGGGAGTGAATCCAGATTCCAGAGTGTTGTGGCTCTTAAAAGACAAAATTCCAACCTTAAGGTGCTTTTATCTTTTTCCAATACTGTTTCTAACTCCGACAATGTAGCAGGTGAGGGATTTTCTGTATTGGCAAAGAGCCAGGCCAACAGAGAAAAGTTTGCCAAGGAATGTCTTGAGTTTTGTAAAAAAGAGGGTATCGATGGCATTGATATTGATTGGGAGTTCCCTGGATTGGGTTGGAGTGGACAGGCAAGCGATACTTCTGTTGATACACAAAACCATGTTTTGCTAATGAAAGAGTTAAGGAAAGCTCTTGGTAATGACTATCTTCTAACCTACGCCGGCTATTGTATGGATAAAAAAATCACATCTGGTGGCGGACACAGATATATAGATATTAAAGCTTTGGATAATGTTGTGGACTATGTTAACATTATGACATACGACCTTGATGCAGGCACAAAACCTCATAATGCACTAAGCTGCTCATCTGCATATTGGGACATTTACAGAACATACAGAGAATACACCCGTGCAGGTGTCACTCCAAGCAAAATGGTCATTGGCATTCCATTCTATGGCAGAATATCTTTCTC
>CALCUQ010000017.1 GCA_937906795.1 uncultured Bacteroidales bacterium
AGAAATCACCAATCGACGAGCTATAAATGCAGGATCTTCCCCTCCTTCTACCATCCTCGCCAACCAATAAAGTGCGCCATCCGGATCGCTTCCTCTTATAGATTTAATAAAGGCAGAAATAATATCGTAATGCTGTTCACCCTTTTTGTCATAGAGTGCAATATTCTCTTGTAATTTATTGGTAATTAAGTCGTTAGTTATTACAATCTCTGAGTTGGGGGAGAAGCTGTTTGTAATTATCTCAAGAATATTAAGCAGTTTTCTACCATCACCTGAGCTAAAGCGGTACAAAGCCTCTTTTTCTTTAACCTTAATATTAAGTTTGCTCAAATATTCATCTTTTGATATGGCTCTATCCAGTAATTTGTCGAGATCTTCAACCGACATCTCTTTAAGTACATATACCTGGCATCTGCTAAGTAAAGGGGTGTTTATTTCAAAAGAAGGATTTTCTGTTGTAGCACCAATAAGGGTAAATGTTCCATCTTCAACAGCTCCAAGCAAGGCATCCTGTTGTCCTTTATTGAATCTGTGTATCTCATCAATGAACAATATTGGAGTTGACTGATTGAACAAAGAGTTTGATTTTGCCTTGTCTATAATTTCTCTTATATCTTTTACTCCCGATGAAATTGCTGAAAGTGTAAAGAATTGTCGGCCGAGCTGATTTGAAATTATTTTTGCAAGAGTAGTTTTGCCCACACCCGGAGGACCCCACAAAATAAATGAGGAGATATTTCCGGTTTCAATCATACTGTATAAAGGAGCACCTTTTCCAACAAGGTGCTCCTGACCAACATAATCCTGGAGAGTTTTTGGACGCATTCTCTCAGGTAGAGGGATTCTCTGATAATTACTATTTAACATAATATAAATTGTGTAAAATTTATATCAGTAAAATTCAACATTTGATTTTTAGAATTTAGATAAATCCAATTCTTTGATTCCAACTAAGTTAGGCAATTTGATTTCTGTTGCATTGTTAAGTTTTATTGTCAACAGATAATCTTGCTGATTTGAATACATATGTCTTAAATTTGGAGCATACTCACTTTCTGAACCATCGCCCCAATAGATCATACCATTTATATTGCTGCCTGTTAAACCTGGTATAATGTATTCAATATTATTGTGCAGGATACAAATTGTGCTTTCATACAATTCTTTACCGTATTGGATTATTTTAATCTGTTGTTTTGTCTCGCCTTTTGATATTGTAATAACGCCTTCTCTTTGAGTTTGGGCAGTGTTCTCATCAATGGTGAATTTTACTGCAACATCTTTCAAGCCTTTTGTTGGTTGGACATATTTGATCCACTCAACTGAGCAGTTAACATCAAAATCAAGGTTTGTAGATACATTGAATGTAAGTTCAGCAGCCGGAGATTCAAATATATATTCGTTTTTAGCAACAATAATTGCATCTTTCTGTAACTGAATAACTTTTACTGTATCTGAAATTGACCCGTTGGTTTCCTGGAATATAATTTCTGTACTTCTTGAATCGTATGATTCATTGGCATCTACACTAAAGTAGTGAGTATAATCAGAATAAGCTTTTGATGTAACTTCTTTTAACCATGTAATACCTTGTGGCATAATAACCTGGTAATTGATATTACTTCTCAATTGTACTGTAATATCATCACCGTTGCTTGATACTGTATATTCATCCTGTGAAATTACAATATTAGGCTTTGTGCCTTGTTGGTATACTACAACACTGTCTTTAAGCTCCCCTCCTTTTATGTATATTTTACCCTCTCTTTTCTCAAAGTTTTCATTTTCACTGACTTTAAATTGCAGTACATGTTTAGCCATAGCCTTTGTAGTAACTGGGGTTATCCACTCTTTTGCAGATGCCTCAACCTCTGCAGTTACATTTACATTAGAATTTACCACAATCTCAATAGTGCCGCTTTGGTCAGTTACCTCCACTTTACTTGCTGTTAATGCAATAGCATCTTTTTGTTTCTGAGTAACTGTCATGGATTTTGATACACCCTCGCAGGTGAATACAACCTGAGCATTTCTCTCATCTGTAGAAGTGTTCTCTTCTACGCGGATGTTTACAGTGGCTGTTCCTGACTGACCACTTGAAGATTCTACTTTACACCAACTTTGACCAGAAGATGCAGACCATGCCTTATTTGCTGTTACAGTAATGCTAATTGTACCACCTTTAGCCTCAACTACAGGTTTAGTGTCTCCCGATAATGTAAGTTGTGGTTCAATTACCTTTTCCGGTTCCTCTTCATTAGAAGAACAAGAAGTAATGAATGCGCATGCTAAAAATATAGCCAATATGCTGTATATAAATCTTTTCATATTAGTTCAATTTTACTTTAAGTTCAACGACGTCTGTATTTCTAGACAACTTAATTGTATAAGTATCACTTGGTAAATCACTTGTGTTGACAGTTACTTTTTTGTCCTCCACTTTGCATTTGGAGCTTAGATTATTATTGTTGGAGTCAAATAAATTAACTGTTATTCCTTGGTCAATATTAATGACAAGTGTTTTTGTGGTTTTATTGTATGATAAAGATGATACTTTGTCAATTGGGGCCAAGTCTCTTAGAATCAACTCCCATTTACATTCTTCTCCTCCTTTTATAAGTACCCAGTTGTTAAGTTTTTCTGTTTTATAGAACATTCTTAATCTGTCACCTTCTTCTATATTTGAACGGATTGTTATTTCAAAACTGAAATCATCCCATCCCCAACCTGGCATAAGATTGGTCTCTTGTGGAATATAGAAATTAGCCAGCTCTTCTTTAATATTTCCGTTTTTGTCTGTAAGAGCACACATAATATTTCCTACAAACAGACAATTACCGTTGTTGAACAATTGGTCAAGTATTATCTGGTATGGTTTGTTGCTTTCAATCTTTGAAGCACTACACATAAATCCTTTCCCTGCAATTCCCAATTTTTCAACCCAGTCTCCACCTGCATTTGGTTTAAGATTTGTTATACATCCCTGGTTAAAGTTATAGTGGTCATTATTGCCTCCAATACCACTGCCAGATGGATATAGGGCATCAAGCATGAAATAGCCGTCGCAATATCCACCCCATCCCCAGTTTATACTAAAGTAATTTTCTGTGGTGTAGCCATCCAATACAAAAGCGTGACCAGCCTCTTCGTTGAAACCGCTGTATAATACCGGTCTGTTATTGTTCAACTCTGCTTTAATCATCTCAATCCAATCACTGGTATTGTAATATTCTCTCATATGATTCAATGCAGATTTGTCATAATTGTAATATTTTATAAGGCTTGTAACAACGGCATCTGTGCTTGCACCAGTACCGTCTGTTCCATAATCTGCCTGTACAGCTGTACCAATCTCTGCCATTAGTTGTGCAACGCTGTTTGCTTGCTCTTGTGTGTACTGGACATTTGAGTAAGAATCCAACATATTGTTCCAGTTATATTTGTGACCCAATGTAATGGAAGGAACAAAAATATGGTATCTGTCTGTATAATACGATGGACCACTCTCTGGGTATTGGTGGTATTTCATTATTATGGCAGTTGCAGTTATTGTACAGCCAGTATAACATTGTGCACCACCATATGATGGAGCCAAAAGGTTGTATGGGTGATCCTGATTCCATTTAGCTGTTGTCATTTTGGTAACAATGCTACCTATTGAGGCTTTAGTAGAATATACCGGATTGCTTTCATACCCTTTGCTTCGTCCATAATTGATTCTTTTTTCCAGACCTTCTATCCATTTCTTAATGTTTGCAGGAAGGTTGCTAAGTGGAAAATCGTTTTCAAATGAGTAACCTAAAACAGGATATGCAATATCATCACCAGCTACAATGACAAAGCCTTTTCCGTTAGGATTATCGTATATATAAAGGGCAGGAGTAGTGTTGTCACCTGATTTTACTTTGTCTGCTCCGTCATATACAAGATTAAGTTGACTTACATTTGTAAGTGTAGAGTTTGATTTTAAGAAATCAATTGCAATCTTTTTGGCTTGTTCTTTGGTAATACTCTCTGCAAATAGAGAAGACGGTATTGCAAATGCAACAAGCAAAAATGCAAATAATAGTAATTTCTGTTTCATACTATTAATGTTTTAAGTGTTAAATATTGTCCCTTTTACCTACAAATTTATAAAAATGTTTATACTTATTTGATTTTTATAGATATTTTTGTGCAATTTAATTATTGCTATGAAAAGAAAAGATAAAATTGTACTTCAAAATATTGAAATAGAGTCTGTTGCAGCAGAGGGTAATGCTCTTGCACATGTAGATGGAAAGGTGTTGTTTGTGCCACAGTGTATCCCTGGTGATATTGTTGATGTGCGTCTTACAAAAAAACGCACAGGTTACATGGAGGGAATAGTTGTGAATATGGTAAAACCATCGCCATTGAGAGTTGATCCTTTCTGCCAGCATTATGGAGTTTGCGGCGGG
>CALCUQ010000018.1 GCA_937906795.1 uncultured Bacteroidales bacterium
ATGCAACTGTAAGTTTCTACACAACAGATACCAATAGTAAATATAGGGTAGAGATAGAGGGTCGTTCGAGAGCAAAGCATTATCATTATGCAGAAAAGATACTAGAAAGGGTTATGGTAAAGGAGGATACTACTGAGTGACAGATTTTATAGTTATATTATATGCACTATATAATATAGGGTATATTTTTTTAAGCGATGCATCTATACCTTATAATAGTTTACAGCAATGGATAGTGTTACTTCTTGTATATTTGACATGCAGACTATTTGTTACTGGTAAAAATTTATTGTGTGTTTTAGCACTGTTAGGTTTTTTTGAATCAGTTTTGGGCTTTTTGCAGTTAACTGGATTGTATGAATCTACTACAGATCTTTTTAAAGTGACGGGCAGTTTTTATAACCCAGGTCCATTTGCTGGATTCTTAACTCTGTCGGGACTAAGTTCTCTATTTCTTTGGAGGAATTATGATAAAAAATATATATCATACTTTTTTTTAGCAATAGGGATATTCATAATATTAATAATGCTGTTGTCAGATTCACGAGCATCATTAGTGTCTTTGGTAATAGGTTTAATTTTTTACATATTTATTAGTTATAAAAGTAAGATAAATGTAAAGAAAATAGCATTAGGGATATTTTTTATAAGCTTCTTTTTGATAGTACTATACGGCAATAAGCGCTCATCTGCAGATGGAAGATTACTGATATGGAGAGTTTCACTAGATATGATACAAGAGAGTCCTATTTATGGGCATGGAATAGGTTCTTTTGAGAAGTTGTATATGTTGTATCAGAAAGGATATTTTGAACGTAACTCTGATTCTGTTTTTAAGGAGGTAGCCAGTAATAACAGATGTGCCTATAATGAGTTTATTCATGTTGCAGTTGAGCAGGGGATAATGGGATTGATTATATTATTAATACTCGTTATGTCTGCTACCAGGTTGCAAAGCAATACAAATCCAATAGAACTTGCTGTAAAGAGTATAATAATAAGTTGGTTTGCTTTCGCATGTTTTTCTTATCCCTCAGAGGTGTTTAGATTAATGGTTGTACTAGTATCTTTACTTGGAGTAAGTGAATTAGAAAAATTAAGGTTGTCAAAAGTTGGATATTTTTCATATGCCGTACTATTTCTTGGAATGATTATGGTTAGTATATATTCACATTCTATAGATATGCGTAAAGAAAAGTTGTTACATAGTATTGTACTCGGCGAGCGGGGAGATATAGGTAAGGACTCGCTAAAAATGCTAATAGATTGTAATATTGACTTATTGCAGAAAGAGCAATATTTATATGATAGGGCTATTTTGTCTGTATGTGAAAAAAGTACAAGTGTAGATAGCCTAAAATACTTGTTGGGGAATATTACTCCATCTAGTCAGAGTTACTGTGCAATAGGAGGGTTGTACTGTAAAGAAAAGAAATATGACCAGGCTGAACAGTATTTTACAGATGCACATTACATGGTGCCAAAGTTATTGACCCCTATATGGCAATTATTTAGGGTTAAAAAGGTAGAGGGAGATTATATTGGAGCTGCTCACTATGCAATAATGATAAAAAATTATTCAGTTAAGATAGAAAATACTAAAACCTTAAAATATAGAAGAGAGGCACTTGAATACATGCAAGATAAGGCAAAAATACTTTGATGTAGTAGTTGAATTTGTAAGAGAGGATAAAGAATTGCATTCATGATGTTTTTAAGAGAATGTTCGTGCTCTTTTGTGGGGTTGATGATCTTTTTTAATTTGGAACAACTCCTAATTATTTATTAAATAGGTTTTATGAAAAAGTTAAAATCTTTGGCAATTTATTTGGCATTTATTTGAATCGCTCCTAATGCCGTTGGTAATCATAGGGCTCATCCCGGTCTCCTTTATTGGGGTGTTCCTGGTTTTCAGTTTCACCGGCTGGAGTTTTGACCAGGGTGGCTATGCCTCCCTAATCATGCTGAGCGGTCTTGTTGTAAATGCCGGAATCTACATTCTGCATGAGTATAGAGGTATGGGGCGTGGCCTTAAACAATACATCCGAGCCTTCAACCATAAGATAATACCAATTTCCCTTACTGTAGTTTCAACAGTGTTGGGGCTGATTCCATTCCTTATGGATGGCACCAGCGAGGTGTTCTGGTTTGCTTTTGCTGTAGGCACAATGAGCGGCCTGCTGTTCTCTTTGCTGGCGCTGGTTTTGGTTATGCCAGGGTGGGTTAAAATAAAAAATTAGTTTAGTGCCCTTGCCTCTTCTGCCGACAATGCCTGGATATTATTGATATCAATAGTGTCTTTGGCAGCCATATCTTTTAACCTCCTTGTGTATGCCCCTTTTTGCAAAGCAGCATCAACTCCTTTTTGCAGAACATTATTGATATAGTTCCTCAAATTTACAGTTGTGCTGTCAATAACGTGTGTGTATACAGGGAGATTTACATTTTTGTATAAAGCTTTTCCTATTTTAAAATCAAAATCATCCATATTTCCAAAGATATTAACCCCAAACCTTATAGGAATTGGTGATTTGATTACAGAGAAATGGTATTTAAAATTCATATCAATGTCTTGCGATCCGCTAATAGCTATCTTATATCTGTCTAAATTTGCCATAAAAGGAAATACTTCTATATTGTTGCCATCCATAAGAATTTCAACACAAATGCTGTCTACAAGATTTCTTTCTCTATTTTTAAATTTAAGAGTTTTGGCAATTTGAGCAAAAGTTTCGCTGTCCATTAAAACCAAACTGTCACCTTTAATTCTTGCAACACCTTTTAATGATGAAAAGATTATGTTCATATTGGTGTCTATTTGTGTTGTGGCAGCAATTGAACTGTTTATAATTCCGTCAAAAGATTTAAGCATAGGAAGGATTGTATCAATATTGGGAACAAGCTTTATAAAACTTCCAATGTTTATATCTGTTAGGGCAATATCAAATCCTGCAGACAAGTCTTTTTTAGATGGGGTGGCATAGAATGCGTTTATACTTATTGCCCCCGCACTTGTATGGGCTTTAAAATCTTTTATATGAAGTTTTCTGTCCATTGAGTTTATACTTCCCGATGCACCGTTAAGTATTAGGGAGGCATAAATACCATGTCTGATTTTCATATTAAAGTTGGCTTCTATATTTTTAGGTACAATAACAAGAGGCAGCTGTTGCAAAGAATCTTCTTTATTACTCATAATTTCCAACATCTGATCTTCTGTAGAAGCATCTCTTATGCTCTCTTTATATTTTTCACTTTTAGCTGTGTAATCTTGTGCTGCAGACATTGCTCCTGCTATTTCATTAAAGTTTAGGGTGTCTGCATTTACATTTAAAGTAATCCTTAATTTCCCTCCTCTGCTAAGAGCATTTTTTATTCCCGACAAACTTCCGTCTGCGTTAAATTTGGATTGCCCTAACACAAAGTTGGCAGAGTTGATCTTTATTCTATGAAGATTAAACTCAATATCTGCATTGTTAATGCTGTTTCTTAATGGAAAATATGGTGAGGCTGTTCTAATGCGTTGGGCATTTAAAGAGCCGGTGACACTCCATTTGTTAAGTATTTTTAACAAACTTTTGTCGGTGAGTCTAAAATTATAATCTTCCCCTGCAAAATCATCCTCACTATTTATGTTGTTAAATGAGATTCTTCTCTTTTTTGCTGGTTGGGTATTATGGAAAGCATCTATATTAATGTAACTGTTTGCAATGGAGAGGATATTTACATCTTGTTTTATAAATATATGTTTGCTGCTGTATCCACCTTTTAAATGAGGTGCTGAATAGTCATTGTTATGTGCAAGTAAGCTGAATGTTCCTTTAAGGTCCTTTACTCTAAATTTAAGTGAGTCTGTTTTGCTGTCAATTCTAAGATGCTCTGCCTGAGCTACTCCATTAAATGGATGTACAACCTTACCTTTGCTCTTATTATCTTTGGATGTGATATTTTCTCCGTTTAACTTTATTTGTCTGCCTTGTATTATAATAGAATCTGCAATATTTATGTTTGCAGAATCCAGGGTAATTTCAATTCCTGATTTTTGGGAACTTATAACACACTTTGTGCCTAATAAAGTACAATTGATCTTTTCAGATGGCATTTGTACAAGTACATTATTTGCATTAAGTTCTCCTGTTATATTGGTGTTCTTGAGGTTATACAGGTTAAGCTGGCTTCTTTTACCTTCTATGTTTATGTTTGCATCAATTACTCCGTTTGCAGTAATGCCGGTACTGTTAGGCAAAAAATTGCGTAGTGTGTCCAAACTTACAAAAGATGAAAGTTTTATGTTAAGATATGGGTCATCAGTTATATTTTTTGCATAGCCGCTGCATTTTAACATTATGCCATCTCCATCAAGTAAGAGTTTCTTTATCTCTAAACGGTTGGAATCTGGTGTGTTTGGCCTGCAGTAAAAATTGAGTTGCGCAGCCATATCTTTTATTCCAAGTTTGCTTCCATCAATTTTTATGTTACTGTTTGGAATATTTACTTTTATATCAATGTTTGGCAGCGAGCCAGTCTTTAGGTTGTAGCTTCCATTAAATTTGGATTCAACGCTAAGTTTTGCAGATGTCTTAACTTTTTCAATATCCGGGAATACCTTTTTAGGTATGTATTTAAGGAAATCCCTGAATGGAAATTCCTCTATATTGGCTGTAAGGTTAGTTGTGTAAATACTGTCGGCCGAAAATAGAATATCTCCGTTTAAATTAATAGGGATTTTTGCAGTTGCAATTTTAAAATTCTCAATGCCAAGTATATTGCTGGTGCTGGTGCTTTCTCCAAATTTTAATCTGCCGGTAATGTCTATTGGAACATTTTGTGCCATTGGTATTTTTGCAACGCGTACATTGGTTCTTGTGTGTGCAATTATATCAAATGCCCCTTTATTTGAACTGGTAATGTTCAAAGTGTCAATAGAGAATCTGGCAGAGGATGTTTTATGTACTGCCATAGCGGTAACTCTGGAGAAGTTTCCATATCTGAGTCTGTTATTTTTGAGATTATTGGAGAAATTTCCTCTAAGTACTACAGAATTCATGGATAGCATTGCAAACAGTGAGTCTGGTGTACTTCTGTAAATGAGTACCCCTTTGTCTGTTATTGCTATGTGATTAATGTTTATATTAAAATTAAAATTTGATTCAGTGGTGTCTTTGGGCTGTGACTTTAATGTGTCTGTCTGTTTGAAAATATCCCAGTTGGCAGTGTTGTCTTCTCCTTTATAGGCATAGATTCTAGGCTTTTTGAGAAGAATTCGTTTAATGTCTATTTCACCTTTCAAAATCTCTATTGGATTGAAAAGTAGTGTGAATTTATTGAATGATATAAGTGAATCTGTTCTTTTTGTAGCTTGATGTGATGTTATTGCCCCCTCATTAAGCTCAATGCCTGTGTATGGAAAGTGCTTAAAAAAAGTTAAGTCTATCTCTTTAATCTCTACAGATGCATCCAGATTTTCTTTGGCCCATTGGCTCACAAGGGTTGGAATCTTTTCTTTTGGAAGAAACAGTTTTAACCCTACAAGGAACAATATAAAAATTGCCAATAGAGAAATTATAAATATCGAAATATATTTTAGAGTTTTTTTTAGAATTTCCATTGTGTGTGAGTTTTATATTTATGCTATCTTTGGAACGCTTTTGCTAAGATATAAATTTATATGAAAATATTGGTATTACTTTTTTCTATAATAATAGCTTTTTTGCCTCAGAGAACAATAACGCTCAATAATGATAACAAAATGGTTTCTAAAGAGTTTTTGTTGGGTAAGACTCATTACCAGAATGATTCCAGTTTTGTTCTCATTCCTTCTGAATATACAGTTTTGAAAGCCCCTAACAACTATATACAAAAACAAACATTTGAGGCTTTTGTTAAAATGTTTGAGGCGGCTAAGGCAGATGGGATAAATCTGGTTATAACATCTGCATCGAGAAACTTTTGGGTGCAAAAGTACATTTGGGAACAGAAGTGGAAAAAGAGCAGTATTGCCAATAAGAAAGTACGTGCACAGGAAATTTTAAAATATAATTCTATGTGTGGAACATCGAGACATCATTGGGGGACTGATCTTGATTTCAATTCTCCAAGACTGGAGTTCTGGAATAGTGAGAAAGGTAAGAAAACATATAAATGGTTATGTGAGAATGCTCATAAATATGGTTTTTACCAACCATATACCGCAAAATCTTCTGGGGGCAGAACTACTGGTTATAATGAGGAAAAGTGGCACTGGAGTTATTACCCTTTGTCGGCAGAGTATATGAAACAATACAAGCTCCAGATAAAATCTTCTGACCTTAAAGGATTTTTAGGTGATGATCTTGTTGAGGAGCTTGGTATAATTGAAAATTATGTTTTTGGAGTGGCTGCTCCAAATGAATCTTTATTCTTCTAGTTTGAATCTCACTCTCCAGCAGCCGGGCTCATTTTCTGTAGCTGCGGGGGTAAAACTGCTGCTTATTATTTTGAATCTGCCAATTTCTTTAGTGCTTTGTACATGGTCACCTGCGCACGCACAAGCATCATAATCTCCAACTCTAACAATTCTTAAGGTATTTGTTGCGTTGGCTGGGAGTTTGCTCAAATCTACAATGGAGGCTGCCTCATCTTGTGTCATATATTCTACTGTAACGGGTAAATCTTCCCCGATAATCTCATTTACTTTTGTTTCTATTGCTGCAATTTGCTCTGCCGATGGCTCCGATGGCAACATATAGTCACATTTGCTTTTCTTTCTCTCTATATGGGCGTTCCTTGAACGCGGACATCCGAACATTTTTACCATTGTGGCATTTAAAATATGTTCTGCTGTATGCATAGGAGGGTACTCCTGTTTGTTGTGTTCGTTTAAAATAGGTGTTTCTGTTGTCATTGGTTTTGTTGGTTAATAAGGTTTACTACTAAGTTTACCATTATCTCTTTTTCTTCTGTGCGGCTTTCTGCTATCATTAAGGTTAATGCCACCAGTGTGTTGTCTGCAATGCGTTTTCTGCCATCTGTGGTGTATAGAATCCCATTATTTTCCATAAACCAAAGGAATAGCATTGCTGCAATGCGTTTGTTGCCATCACTAAAAGAGTGGTTCTTTACTACCAGATAGAGCAGCATTGCTGCTTTCTCTTCAATGCTTGGATACAACTCCTCTCCATCCCAGGTTTGATATATTTGCCCTATGGAACTTTTAAAAGAACCGTCTTTCTCGTTGGCGAATAATGCACTGCCACCAAACTTAGGTTTAAGGCGGTTGATTGCTTCCATTGCATTTTCGTATGTTGCGCGAAAACGCTCCTCCTTTGTGGTATCCTTTATTTCAATCTGTTGATAGTCATATCTATCCAGAGTATCAAGTGCATAAACGTAATCATTTATTACAGAAAAGAGTTCTTTTGACTGCTCTCCGTCTAGTTGTTCTTGCGAATGTATCGTGTGCGCAAGCAGACGGACAACATCCTTGAGCTGGTTGTAATGTTCCAGTTTTATTTTGTCATTAATGGCATAGCCTTTAATGAGATACTCTTTTAGGATTTTGTTTGCCCATATACGGAATTGTGTGCCACGAATGGAGTTAACCCTATAACCAACCGATATTATCATATCAAGGTTATAAAAAGGGATTTCACGTGTGACCTTACGAGCTCCCTCAATTCTAACTTGTGCATTTTTTGCACAGGTTGAATTTTCTTCCAACTCACCTATCTTATAGATATTTTTTATATGACGCAAAATAGATGTCCTATCAGTATCAAACAACACTGCCATCTGGCTTTGTGAAAGCCATACTGTATCATTCTCCAATTTAACATCAAGCGAAATCTGATTGTCCTCTGTAATATACATAATTATAGAGGATGTTTCAAACTCTGCTGTATGCATAGGAGGGTACTCCCGTTTGTTGTGGGAATTGATAATTGGCTCTTTCATATAAAAAGTTATTTTGCAAATATAATCAATCGATGAATATCTTTGTGACAAAATAAAAAAAGTATGAGGAGAGAACATTCGTTAAAAGATTGGATTATTGCCACTCGTCCGTGGTCTTTTCCTGCATCTGTGATGCCTGTCCTGGTTACTCTGGGGTATTTTTTGTGGAGAGGGTACTGCATAGATTGGGGGATAGGAATCCTAACTGTTGTTGATATTGTGTTATTTCATGCTGCCGGGAATACCTGGAGTGATTATTTTGATTATACAAGTGGTATTGATGAGAAAAGTGATTATTCTGTAAGGACCCTGGTA
>CALCUQ010000019.1 GCA_937906795.1 uncultured Bacteroidales bacterium
GTCGCCAATTCTGGATATTTCTCATCAAAGCTCTTAATAAAAGAATTTGCAGAACTTGGTGGACAAAAAAATTTAGATAAAGCTTATACAGTATATCAACAGGTATTAAATAATTCAGAGGGAATTGATATTAATAAGTTGAATAAATAATAAGTGTTCATAAAACTTTTCCTTTAACATGTCTTTCTAAGCAGATTTGAAGAATTTTAAACAACTGTAATTTTAATAAATTTATCTAAAATCGTTATAAAAACAGATTAAAACAAGTGATTTTAATGAAAAATTAAACTTTTTCAAGAAATTTTATCGTTTCATGATTAAATTTTGAATTTTCGTTTAGGTATGCAAAATGGCTGCTTTTTGCTGTTGTAAGTGTTGCATTGTTTTGTCTTTTTATATGTTTTGCAATCCAAAGCGGAGTGTCTTTATCTTTTGTTCCCCAAAACAACATAACTGGGCAGTTAAATTTGATTGCAAACTTTAAATTTAGATTAACAATATTTTGAAAAGTTTTTTTATTTTTTTGACTGTGTTATACTTACAACACATAGACTAATCATTGGAGGAAAAGTGATTAAGATTGGTGTAGTCGGAGCAAACGGCAAAATGGGAAAAGAAGTTGTTAAACTAGCTCTTAATAATCCCGAATTTGACCTTGTTTGTGCTATTGACAAATTTGGTGCTGGAGAAAAAATTAACGACAAAGTAGTTATTGATAGCGATTTGGAAACTTCAATCAAAACAAACAAACCTGACATTGTTGTTGATTTTACGCAACCTTCGGTTATTTTTGAAAACATTAAAAAAATCATGGAAAAATGAATAAAAAAATAAGAGAAGATGAAAGTTTTAATGTTCGGATGGGAGTTCCCTCCTCATATTGCAGGTGGTTTGGGAACAGCGTGTTATGGCTTAACCAAGGGTTTGGCTAAACACAATATAGATATTCTGTTTGTTATGCCGGCAGCTTCTGGTGATGAGGATGAGAGTGCTGTTAAGATTATTAATGCAAGTGATATAAATATTGCTGAGTCTTGGAGTAAGGCAGATCATACCAGATTGGATGAGTTCCTTAACAGAGTAAGTTTCTTGAAAGTTCCGTCGGGAATAGTACCTTACATTGATCCTATGGAATTTACTGAGAGAGTTACCCGTACATCCAGATGTACAAGATACGAGGAGTATGAGGCTTTCAAGATAAGTTTTGGTGGAAAATACAAATTCTCAGGCAAATATGGTGCAAACCTTATGGATGAGGTGCACAGATATGCTATGGTTGCCAGTGCAATTGCATTGGATAACACTTTTGATGTTATCCACGCACATGACTGGTTAACTTACATGGCGGGTATTACTGCCAAGAGAATTTCTGGTAAACCACTTGTTATCCACGTACACGCTACATCATTTGACCGTAGTGGTGACAATGTGGATCCTGTTGTTTACAATCTTGAGAAAATGGGTATGGAGGCTGCAGACAAGATTATGGCTGTAAGTAACCTTACCAGAAATATTATTATCAACAAATATGGTATAGACCCAAGCAAAGTTGTTACTGTTCACAATGCAGTAGACTTTAATGACTTTAAAGAGGTTGAGGCTCAAAGGGGTGTTTCTGACAAGATTGTTACTTTCTTGGGTAGAATTACATTCCAGAAGGGACCTGAGTATTTTATAGAGGCTGCAAACAAAGTTCTTAAGAGATTGCCTAATGTGAGATTTGTGATGGCTGGTAATGGAGATTTGCTAAACAGATCTATCAGACGTGTGGCTAAATTGGGAATTGCAGACAAGTTCCATTTTACAGGTTTCCTTAAAGGAGATGATGTTAAGAGAATGTTCTCATATTCAGATGTATATGTTATGCCATCTGTATCAGAGCCATTTGGAATTTCTCCTTTGGAGGCTATGAAATCCAATGTTCCTACCATTATATCAAAACAATCAGGTGTTGCTGAGGTGTTGAAATATGCTATTAAAGTAGATTTCTGGGATATTGATGCCCTTGCAGATTCTATGTACGGATTGATAGCATATCCATCTCTTTCTGAGTTTAGTGCAAGATGTGGTATGGATGAGGTTAATTCACTTAAGTGGGAAAATGCCGCCCTTAAGATGATTGATGTTTACCAACAGGCAATTGACCAACAAGTTTAATCATAAAAAATACTTATAGATATGGAAAAATCATTATGTCTCTATTTTCAGGTTCATCAACCAGACAGACTAAGATTATATAGATTCTTTGATATTGGAAACGATTCACAATATTTTGACGATTTTGCAAACAGAACAATTCTAAAAAGGGTAGCTCAAAGATGTTATCTTCCAATGAATCAGATTTTGTTGGATTTGATTGAAAAGCATAACGGTCAATTCAAAGTGGCATTTTCTATTTCTGGAGTTGCACTTGAGCAATTTGCTGAGTATGCACCTGAGGTATTGGAGAGTTTCAAGAAACTTGCAAAAACTAAATGTGTAGAGTTCTTGGCTGAGACTTATTCACACAGCCTTGCCAGTTTGGTTTCACCAAAAGAGTTTGAGAAACAGGTTAAAGAGCATGCTGCTGCAGTTAAGAAACATTTTGGTGTAAAACCTACAGCTTTCAGAAATACAGAGCTTATTTACTCTGATGCAATAGGTGCGGCTGTTGCAGATATGGGTTATAATGTAATGTTGACTGAGGGTGCTAAACACATTTTGGGTTGGAAGAGTCCTAACTTTGTTTACACTAATGCAATTAATCCAAAATTGAAACTTTTGTTAAAGAACTTTAACCTAAGTGACGATATCGCATTCAGATTCTCAGATAAAGGAAGTGCTTCATGGCCTTTGACAAGCGATAAATATGCAGGATGGTTGCAACAAGCAGCAAACGATTCTGAAATTGTAAACTTATTTATGGATTATGAGACCTTTGGAGAGCATCAAAGTGAGGCTACAGGTATTTTTGAGTTTGTAAAAGCTTTGCCTTCTGCAGTTTTAGCTAATACAAACCTTAAGTTCTGTACTCCATCAGAAGCTGCTGCAAAACATCAACCTGTTGCTCCTTTACATGTTCCAGAAGCTATTTCATGGGCAGATGAGGAGAGAGATACAAGTGCTTGGTTGGGAAATGAGCTTCAAAATGAGGCATTTACAAAATTGTATGCTTTGGAGAAAGATGTAATGGCAAGTAAAGATGCTCATTTGATTGCAGATTATAGAAAATTGCAGGAGAGTGACCATTTCTACTATATGTGTACAAAATTCTTCTCAGATGGTGCTGTTCATAAATATTTCAACCCATATGAGACTCCATATGAGGCATTTATTAACTATATGAATGTGTTGAGTGACTTTATTTTACGTGTTGAGAAAACAGTAAAAAAAGCATCAAAAGCAAAAAAAACTACCAAAACTGAAAAATAGTAGTTACTTTTGCGCCTTTTTAAAAGGAAAATAACAGAAAAACAAGAAAATTATAAAATGGTAGAAAAGATTAACAGACCAGATTACCTGTTTGAAGTAAGTTGGGAAGTGTGTAACAAGGTAGGGGGAATTCACACTGTTATTGCGACCAAAGCTTTGGAGCTGAATAAAGAGTTCGGCAAGAATCATATTCTTGTCGGACCCGATGTTTGGATGGAGACTGAGAAGAATCCAGAGTTCAACGAGGATAAGGTATTATTCAGAAGTTGGAAAAAGCAAGCAGCGAATGAGGGTTTTAGAGTTAGAGTCGGTAGATGGAATGTTGCTGGCGCACCAATTGCTATTCTGGTAGATTTCAAATCTTTCATTTCAAAGAAAGATGAGATATTTGCCCAGATGTGGGAACAATTCAAACTAGATTCATTAAGTGGTCAATGGGATTACATTGAATCTGCTTTGTTTGGTTATGCAGCCGGTAAAGTAATCGAAAGTTTTGTAAAATTCAATTTGCAGCCTCATCATAAAGTAGTGGCTCAATTCCATGAATGGATGACAGGAGCAGGCTTGCTTTATTTGAAAGGCAAAAACTTATCAATTGGTACAGTATTTACAACTCATGCCACTGTAGTTGGCAGATGTTTGGCTTGTAACAATTTGCCTTTGTACGATTCTATGAATATGTACAATGCAGATGAAAAGGCAAAACAGTTTGGTGTTACTGCAAAGCACTCTTTGGAGAAAATATCTGCTGAGCAGGCAGATGTATTTACAACAGTGAGTGAAATTACAGCAGCAGAATGCAAACAGTTCATTGGTAGAGAAGTTGATATTGTAACTCCAAATGGTTTTGACAGCAGTATTGTCCCACAAGGGGAGGCATACATTGCGGCAAAAGCATCGGCAAGGGAAGCTTTGTTGAAAGTTGCATCAAAAATGCATAATGTGGAGTATACAAATGATACTGTAATTATTGGTATAGGTGGAAGATATGAATATAAGAACAAAGGTATTGATGTATTGTTGGATGCCATTGCAAAAATCAAGAATGGCACATATACAGGCAAGAAACTATTGGCTTATATTATGATTCCTGCAGGTAACAATGGCCCTAACAAGGAACTTGTTGCCAAAATGAATGGTAATTCAAAAACCGATTATACCACATTTACATCTCACTATCTGTCTGATCCTGAATATGATGCTGTAATGGGAAAAGTAAGGGCAATGAACCTTGACCCTAAGAGTGATAACATTGGATTAGTATTTGTGCCTAGTTATCTTAATGGTAATGATGGGGTATTTAATACCACATATTACAATTTGTTAATGGGTATGGATATAACAGTGTTCCCATCTTATTATGAGCCATGGGGTTATACTCCACTTGAGGCAGTAGCCTTTGGCATCCCTACAGTAACAACTTCATTGGCAGGATTTGGCCTATGGGTTAGAGATTATTTTAAAGGCGCACATTATGCTGTTGAGGTAATCGACAGAAATGATGCTAACTACCAAGCTGTTGTTGACGGCGTGGTTTCAAAAATTTACGAGATTGCAGGTTTAGACCAAAAGCAGAGCGAAGATTACAGGGCAAATGCTCAAATGGTTTCAAAAATAGCTCTTTGGGAAAATTTGGTGTCTCATTATAATAAAGCATATATGTCTTCATTGGAAAAAGTTGTAGAAAGAAATGGCGCTTTCCCTGAATTCAGACCTCAGGAGCAAGCATTTGTAAAATATAGAGTAAATTCTCCAGAGTGGAGAACCCTTATTATTAATAAAGATCTTCCTAGTTCTCTTAAACCACTTGATATTATATCAAAGAATTTGTGGTGGTGCTGGAATCAAGAGGCTATTGATTTGTTCAAAATGGTAAGTGAGGAGCTATGGGCTGTAGCTAACGGAAATCCTATTGCCATGTTGGATATGGTAGATCTTAAAAGATACAAGGAATTGTCGGCCGACAAAGAGTTTATTGCAAAGTTAGATGTTGTGTACCAACATTTTAACCAATATATGGCTCAAAAGAATGAGAGAAAGGATCCTAAAATCTCATATTTCTGTATGGAGTATGGTTTGGATACATCTCTAAAAATCTATTCAGGTGGCTTGGGTATCTTGGCAGGTGACTACCTAAAAGAGGCAAGTGACATGAATGTTAATATGAATGCTGTTGGTTTCTTGTACAAATACGGATACTTTACTCAACAGTTGTCTGCTCAAGGTGATCAGGTTGCCAATTATGAGCCTCAAGATTTTACCAAAACTCCTGCAGTTCCTGTAATGAATGAGGAGGGTAAATGGCTAACAGTATCTGTTGCATTCCCTGGCAGAAATATTCATGCAAGAGTTTGGAAGGTAGAGGTTGGTAGAATTGAGTTGTATCTGTTGGATACAGACTTTGAGAAAAACTTACCGGAGGACAGATGTGTTTCTCACCAACTATATGGTGGAGATTGGGAGAACCGCCTAAAACAAGAGCTTGTTCTTGGTATTGGTGGTATCAGAGCATTGAGAGCTTTGGGAAGTTATGCAGATGTATACCATTGCAATGAGGGTCATGCTGCATTTATTGGCATTGAGAGATTGAGAGAGTATGTTCAAAATGACAATATGTCTTTTGCTCAGGCTTTGGAGATTGTAAGAGGTTCTTCATTGTTTACAACACATACTCCAGTTCCTGCCGGACACGATGCGTTTACAGAGGATCTTCTTAGAACATACATTTCACACTATCCTGAGAGATTGAAAATTGACTGGACTACATTAATGTCTCTTGGTAAGCTTGATCCATATAATCACGATGAAAAATTCTCTATGAGTATCTTGGCTGCAAATCTTAGCCAGGAGGTTAATGGAGTGTCTTGGTTACATGGTAAGGTAAGTCAGGAAATTCTTTCAAATATGTGGCCAGGTTATCTTCCAGAGGAGTTACATGTAGGTTATGTTACCAATGGTGTTCACTACCCAACATGGACAGCTCCAGAGTGGAAAGAGATTCATGCTGAGGTATTTGGTGAAGAGTTCAAGACTCACCACTATGACAAGAGTTGTTTTGGTGGCATAAGAAAAGTTGCAGATGAGAAAATCTGGCAGACAAGAATGGCTCTTAAGACTAAACTGATTGATAAAGTAAAAGAGTTGTTCTCTAATCCGGCAATTGCTACTCACTATTCTCCTCATCAGATTGTAAAGATTAAGAATACATTGAGCGACAAAGTTCTTACTATTGGTTTTGCAAGACGTTTTGCTACTTATAAGAGAGCTCATTTGTTGTTCAGAAACCTTGATAGATTAAATGAGATTATCAATAATCCTAAACAACCTGTTCAATTCTTGTTTGCAGGTAAAGCTCACCCAGCAGATAAAGCCGGTCAGGATTTGATCAGAAGAATTGTTGAGATTTCAAAGATGCCTCAATTTATTGGTAAGATTGTCTTTGTTCCTAACTATGACATTACCATTGCAAAATATCTTGTTCAAGGTGTGGATATCTGGATGAATAACCCTACAAGACCTTTGGAGGCTTCTGGTACCAGTGGTGAGAAAGCTGTTATGAATGGTGTTATGCACTTCTCTGTTCTTGATGGCTGGTGGGTAGAAGGTTATAAAGAGGGTGCAGGTTGGGCTCTACAGATGGAGAGAACTTATGATGATCAGAACTTCCAGGATGAGCTTGATGCAGCAACTATCTACAATATTATTGAGGGAGAGATTGCTCCTCAATATTATGCTAAGAATGAGAAAGGTTATTCTCCTGAGTGGATTGAGACAATCAAAAATTGCGTAGAGTATGTTGCTTGTAACTTCACTACCAACAGAATGATGTCGGATTATATCAGACAATATTATCAACCTCTTGCCCAAAGACATGCAAAATTGGTTGCTGATGATTGCAAGATGGCGGGTGAGATTGCTCAATGGAAGAAGAAATTGAGAAGAGAGTGGCCAATGGTAGAGATTGTTTCCAGAGTAAGACTTTCTACAAATTCAGTTCTTCTAGGTTGCGAGTATAAAGCCGAGTTGCAGTTGTCAATTGGTGAACTTGATCCTAATGATATTGGAATTGAGATGGTGTTCACTGCTCCTGGCAAAAAAGGCAAGTTGGGTGTTAAAGAAATATTTGAGTACAAGGTTAAGGAGTGTAAGGATGGTATTGCAACTTATGTTTGTGATGTTCTTCCAGACAGAGCAGGTGCTTACCAATTGGCGGTAAGAATGTATGCTAAGAACCCTAACCTTCCTCATAGACAAGACTTTGAGTTAGTGAAATGGTTGTAGCAGCAACAGGTTTCTTTGATGGTGTTCATACAGGGCATAAAAAAGTATTGTCTCTGCTTAGTGATATTGCCAAAAATGAGGGAAAAGAGAGTGTTGTTGTAACTTTCTGGCCTCATCCAAGGAATGTATTGCAAAAAGGGGCTGATACATTAAGACTGCTGAGCACAATTGAAGAAAAAAGAGATCTTATTAAAGGTATGGGGATAGGAGACCTTATCACCATACCTTTCAATAAGGATTTCAGTAACCTTACAACAAAAGAATTCCTTAGGGACTGGCTAAAGGAAATGTATAATATATCGTCGCTGATAATTGGGTATGACCATCGCTTTGGTCATGATGAAATGACTCAGCAGCAGATGATCCAATTGGCCGATTCATTGGGTATTAAAGTGTATAGGGTTGAGGAGTTTATAATGGATGACAATATTATAAGCTCAACCAAAATAAGAAATTTGCTTTTGGATGGCAATATAGAGAAAGCAAATGAATTTTTGGGATACAGATATGGTTTGAAAGGGGTTGTGGTTTCTGGACAGAAAGTTGGTAGAACTATAGGTTTTCCAACAGCAAACATGAAATTGTACGAGCCTTTGAAACTTGTCCCTGCGGATGGTGTTTATAGTACATTGGTAGAAGTTTTTGGGAAAACATATATTGGGATATGTAATATAGGTACCCGTCCTACCGTAGGAGATAACAATGAGAGGACAATTGAGACCCATATTCTTGATTTTGATGAGTATATATATGGGTTGGATTTGAAGATTGAATTTGTGGGGTGTATTAGAAGGGAGCAGAAATTCCCATCTTTGGATGCACTTAAAGCTCAGCTACTCAAGGATAAAGAGTATGCGAGGGCTCAGCTGCAGGATAGAATTGATATAAAACTAAGATAAAATTCAACATATGGATAAAGATGCTATTTCTATATTGTTATCGGTTTTTTTCTTTGTTATTGCAGTTGTGTATAAAGCCCTAAGTGCAGATAGTAAGAAAAAACATCAGGAGCAGGAGCAAGAGGATTTCTTTGCCCAGCTTTGTGCAAGTGAGGATAGCTCCTCCCTGCAGGAGGAATATATGCAGGAGTTTGTCCCCAGTGAGGTGAATCAGGAGCAGAAGGCCAGAGTAATTACATTTGATGAGGGTGTTTCTGCTATGCACGAGGCAGCAACATCTGCAGAAAGTGTGAGTGCCAAAATTGAGAAACCTAAGAGGGAGAGTAATGAGAATTTGTCGGGAATAAAGAAGAGGTTAAAGGAAAATCCCCAGGATTTTGTTGTTTTGGGAGAAATACTTAAACCAAAATACAAGGAATATTAAGACAAAGGAATTTTTTTATTATCTTTGCAAAGAAGGGTCCCGAACAATCGGGATTCTTTTAATTTTTTATTATTATGTCAAATCAAGTACATTATTTTACAGCAGAAGGTTTAGAAAAAGTGAAAGCGGAGCTTGCACATTTGATTGCTGTTGAGAGACCTGCAATTTCTAAGGCAATTGCAGAGGCAAGAGATAAAGGTGATTTATCGGAGAATGCAGAATATGATGCTGCTAGAGAGGCACAAGGATTATTGGAGTTGAAAATTTCACAGATGCAGGAGTTGGTTGCTAATGCAAGGATTATAGATGAGTCCAAGATTAGTACAGACCAGGTGCAGATGTTAAATAAAGTAAAGATTAAAAACGTAGCCAATGGCCAGGTTATGGAGTATACTTTGGTAGGAGAGAAGGAAGCTAATCTTAAAGAGGGTAAGCTTGCTGCACAAACTCCTATTGGAAAGGCTCTTATGGGTAGAAAGAAAGGTGAGGTTGTAGAGGTTAAAGTGCCAAGTGGAATAATAAAATTTGAAATTCTTGATATCTCAATCTAATTAATTATGGCATCTGTTTTTACAAAAATAGTTAATGGTGATATCCCTTCTTATAAAGTTGCGGAAAGTGATGAGTTCTATGCTTTTTTGGATATATCGCCATTGGCAAAGGGGCATACTTTGGTTATTCCAAAGATGGAGGAGGATTATATATTCAATCTTCCAGCTCACACTTATAACGGTTTATGGGAATTTGCAGGCAAGGTTGCCAAGGCTATAGACAAGGCTGTTCCATGCAAACGTGTGGGTGTTGCTGTATTGGGAATGGAGGTTCCTCATGCGCATATTCATCTTGTGCCACTAAACAGTGAAAGTGATTTGCAGTTCAATAAAGAAAAACTTTCTCTATCCAAAGAGGAGTTTGAGGAAATTGCCAACAATATAGCTCAAGCATTTTTATCACTATAATATTATAAAAGGATGAAAAAAGTTCTAATTTTATGTGTAACAGCAGCTCTTGCATTTGCTTGTTCAAAGCAGGACAGTGCGGTTATAAGTGCTCAAATAGATGGTGCGGATTCTAAGGAGATTATAATCTCACAACTTGATATTAACCATATTAAAATTCTTGATACCTTAAAGACTTCTAAAGGTGGAGCTTTAAAATATACTGTAAATATTCAGGATCAGTCACCTAACTTTTATTATTTGTCATATAACAGAAAAAGACTTGCAACTGTTATAGCAAAGCCTGGTGACAATATAAAGGTTACAACAGATACATTGGGTAACAATGTTACTTTCCAGGGATCTGATGAGTCTGAGTTGTTGAACAAAATCACATTGGAGTACAATGCAGCTATTGCACAGTTTGACAAATTGTCGGTTGAGTTGAATAATGCAATTGAGGCGGGAGATACAAAAAAAGCAGATGACCTTAAGATGCAGATAAGCAAGATTTATGTAAAACATAAACAATCTGCAATCAAGAGTATTGTAGCAAATCCATATTCTTTTACAAATGTTTCTGTTTTGTATCAGTATTTTAATGATCAGCTACCTGTATTTGCACAAACCGGAGATATTATTTTCATTAAAAAAGTGCATGATTCATTGGCTTTGAATTATCCAAATTCAGTTTATGTAAAATCATTGGCTCAGCAATTGGCAAATTATGATGCTCAGATGAAAATTAATGAGCATGTTGCAGCAGCGGGTGAGAGTTCTTTCCCAGACATTACTCTTCCCGACATAAACTCAAATAAGGTTAGTTTGTCAACTCTAGAGGGGAAACCATTTATACTTATGTTCTGGACTACAACAGAAGTTCAACAGAAAATGTATAATAATGATCTAAAAGATCTTTATAAAAAGTATAACAAATCTGGGTTGGAAATATATCAGGTTTGTGTTGATGTAGATAAAACCCTTTGGGCTACTGCTGTAAAAGAGCAGGAACTTCCATGGATTAGTGTATGTGACGGTGCAGGAGTAAATTCAATAGCTGTTCATACATACAACATTTCTAAGATTCCATCATTGTTCGTATTCAGTAAAGATGGTGATATAGTTGCAAAAGATGTTTTTGAAAAGGCGGAGTTGGAGAAAGCAATCCTTAAAGCAATAAAATAAGTTATCCAATATACACATTGTAGAAACGATGCCGGATCAAAATACTTTTGACCCGGCATCATCTATTTTTGCAAATACCCCACCGTACAGGAACAGGCAAGGTCTGAAAAATATCCTGAGGGGCGTAGGCAATCATTGCAGATGAGCCATAAAATTTCCGTCTGTTTGAACAAATGCCTCTTCGTAGACAATCTGGGGCATTTGTGAGTTAGGAAATTATGGCTCTTTGAAGACCTTGACTGTGGATGGGAGGTGGGGGATATATAAAAAGAACGAGAGTGACTTTTGAGTCACCCTCGTTGTTGTTATAGTAGCTTTTTAGGTTTCCCTGCTACAAACTCTTTTAGATAGAACGGTTCAAAATAAGCTATGTCTTCAAATTCGCCTTTTGCTAGTTTCTCTGCAGCAACAACCCTCATTCCTTTGGCATGAAGTTCAGAAGGAGCAAACAATGCATTTGGATTGCTTTCAACCATAGGTTTATACTTTTGGGCACCGTTGCCTGTAAATAAAACAGTGCCGGATGCAAGTTCGCTATTGTAGCTTGTTTCATCCAATATTTTTGCACTTACTTCTGTAAGTTGTTTACCATTGTGAGAAAAGTTGGCTGTATAGACTTCCATTCTTCTTGCATCAATCATTGGAACAATAGTGCATGGCGGGTTAACCATATCTTTGTTGTTGTCAATTGCCAGTTGGGCAATTGTAGCTAAAGTGCATACAGAGATAAGGGGAATATTTGCACCATAACATAACCCTTTTGCACAAGAAACTCCAACCCTAAGACCGGTATATGAGCCAGGTCCCTTGCTTACGGCAACTGCTGCACAATCTTTGATGCTAAGATTGTTTTCTTTAAGTATCTGGTCTATATATACGGCCAGCACACTTGCGTGAGCTTTAGGCTGGTTAATGTATTTCTCAGATATTATGTCGTTTCCTTTTGATAGTGCAACAGAACATGAGTCTGTTGCTGTTTCTATGAGTAGAATTATGTTATTCATATTTATTCTTTGACAATTACATGCATGTTGTTCAAAAGATCTTTACTTATTGCAGAGTAAGGACCTGTAACAATTTTATCGTTCTTATCCAGACCCTCAATAACCTCTATATTGGTCATATCCTGAATACCTGTCTCAATAAGTTTTACATTTACCTGTTTGGTAGCTGCATTATATACAAATACCTGTTGAGGAATTTTAGTGTTTCCCTGCAATGAATCGAGAAGATTATTACGGGTTGTAATGGCCATTATTGGAATGGTTAGGATGCTGTCCTTTACTTGTGTAATTATAGTAACCGAGGCAGACATGCCCGGTCTTAGAGGGATAGGGTTCAATTCAAACAAATCTTTGTATGACTCCCTGTCTATAGAGACATTTACTTCAAAATTTGTTACCTGGTCAATAGAAGCAGTTGCAGAAGATTTTGACGAACTTGCAATCTTGGTTACCTTTCCGCTGAATTTCCTGTTAGGATATGCATCAATTTCAATAATGGCGGTGTTATGTTTCTTAATCCTTATAATATCGTTTTCATTTACATCAACTATTACCTCCATATCGTCAAGGTCTGCAATTCTGAGCATCTCTGTACCGGCCATCTGGCTTGTTCCTACAACACGTTCTCCCAACTCAACATCAAGTCTGGAAACAACACCATCCATTGGTGCATAAATTGATGTTTTGCCCAAATTCTCAATAGCTTCATTAAGAGCATCTACAATCATATCTGTATGAAGTGGGATTTCGCTATAATCCACTCCCTTTGCAGAAAGCATACCAAATGCTTTATTAAGAGCACTTAATACTTCTGATTTAAGCTGACTGTCAATAGTTGCTCTTTCATATGCTGTTGTAACATTTCCACCTATTTCTGTATAAAAAAGCATTGGGTTTACAATTTTATATGAATATTCTCCGTTACATCTGACACCAATGGATATTGATCTTCCTATAGAAGGATCAATCATTACCTTGAATGGAATTGGATTTGCTGTTCCATATTTATTTCCAATGATTTCCTTTGTATTTACATAATAAACTCTCTGGTCTTTTCCTGC
>CALCUQ010000020.1 GCA_937906795.1 uncultured Bacteroidales bacterium
CTCCAATCCGTATTTTACAGCAGGGGAGCCTTTGTATGGGGTTGTGATAAGAAGTCCCAAGGTGTCTATTTTTCTGATTATGGAGCCAATACCTCCGTAACTTGCTGTTCTGAGCATTGTATACTCCTCTTCATTCTCCTCTGGCAAGTACTCTGTATAAGGGTCTAAAGATTGCAACATTGCCTTAATCCCTGTATTCATCACTTTTGGAATATCCAGTGAATCTACAAATGATTTGTCCAGCTCTTTTAGAATATCATATTGTATCTCCAATGATTGTGCAACTTTAAATTCTTTACTCTGAGCAAATAACGCAACTGAGCCAACTGCCAATAGTGCAGTAAGCAAAATTTTCTTCATTGTTATCATTATAATCCTCTTCATATTGTTTGTATGTATTACAAAAGTAAACTTTTAGTAACTTTGGTGCAATATTTTATTTAAAATTATATGGATATTGTTTTTGCAACAGGTAATGCACACAAAGCAACTGAGGCTGCTGGTGCCCTTGGTAGTTCTTTTACACTAATTATGCCAAAAGAGCTTGGAGTTACAGAAGAAATTCCAGAAAATGGTGATACTCTGCAGGCCAATGCTATTGAAAAGGCTCAGTATTTATGGAACAAGTTGGGAAAAAATTGCTTCGCCGACGATACTGGTCTTGAAGTAGATGCCCTTGGTGGAGCTCCTGGAGTATATTCTGCAAGATATGCAGGACCTGAGAAAGGCTCTGAAGCCAATATGGAAAAACTTCTTTCTGAGCTTGAGAAAGCGGGAGAAAGAAATGGCTCTCCTGTGAGCAGGACTGCCCGTTTCAGGACTGTAATTGCCCTTATTCTGGATGGCAAGCTTACAACTTTTGAAGGGGTATGTGAGGGGGAGATTGCTTACGAAAAAAGAGGAGATCAGGGATTTGGATATGACCCTGTCTTTATTCCTAAGGAATGCGGTGGCAAATATATGGCTGAGCTTACTTTAGAGGAAAAGAATGCCATTTCCCACAGGGGTAAGGCTTTAAAGGAGTTGTCTGCGTATCTGAACAATATAGTTAAATAAGTATATGCTTACCAAAAGCCAGATAATTGTCTTGCATACCATCAAACATGGCGACAATGGGATTGTTGTTCAATGCTACAGTTCTGTTGCCGGCAGGCAATCTTTGTATTACAGGGCATCAAAGAGGGGAAACAATCTGGCTTTGCTGCATAAACTGAACATTCTGGATATTGTTACATATAGCAGTGGGGGCTCTGCTATGCCCACAATAAAAGAGATTTCTGCAGCTTATCCATTAAAGACAATAAGAAGTGACATATACAAAAGCACTATTGCTATGTTCATTAGTGAACTGTTGTCCAAATGTCTTAAGGAGGCTGAACCTAATGGAAATCTGTACAGTTTTATAAGTTCTTCTATCCAGATTCTTGAACACTCCACTTCTGGTGTTGCCAATTTTCATATCCATTTCATTACTCATCTATATAAAATGCTGGGTTATATGCCGTTGGATAATTTTTGCGAGGCTTCGCCGGTTTTTGATATTCCTTCTGCCAAGTTTATCCCCTCTATATGTATCCCTAAAACAGAGAGTTGTGTTCTGGATAGGGAGGAATCTTTGCTGCTGCATGTTATAATGAATACTCCATCGGTTGATGTGCATACTTTGCAATATAACAATTCCCCCATTAAGTTGTCGGGACAAACAAGGATAAAGTTTGTCAGACACCTTATTGAGTATTTGTCTTATCATATTGGGAACAACATTGAAATTAAGTCATTAGAAGTTCTGCATCAGGTTTTTTGCTAAAAATTAGAGTTATGTCACTACTGAATTCCATATATCTTGCGCTGTATCGCAATTTTGTAAAAGGTACGCATTCCGGGAACAGAGGATATGGTAAAGGATTATCAGGATTACTGGTTTGGGGAGCTTATAAAAAGGGGACGGAATACTGCGTTTGGCAAGGAGCATAAGTTTGACTCAATAAAAAACATAGATGACTTTAGGCGCAATGTTCCTGTTCTGGACTACAATGCTACTGCCTCCTATATAAACAGGTTGCGTAATGGGGAGGATTATGTCCTTTGGGACCAGAAAGTAAGATGGTATGCAAAAAGCAGTGGCACAAGTGCCGACAAGAGCAAATATATTCCTATTACTCCAGATTCTCTTTATATAAACCATTATGGTGGGTTCAAGAGAATGATTACTTCTTATTTGCTCAATAACCCTAAGAGCAGTTTGTACTCCGGCAAGGCTCTTACTCTTGGGGGAAGCGTAAAGCCTGATATTTCTTCTAACAAGAACATATTTTCCGGGGACCTTTCTGCTGTTTTGCTTAAGAATTCTCCTGCTATTGTTGAGATGTTGCGCACTCCCAAAAGAAGTTCTGCTCTGGTTGAGGATTTTAACACAAAACTTGAACTGATTTGCAAGGAGTGCTGCAAGGAAAATGTCACAAATTTCTCTGGCGTTCCAAGCTGGAATCTTATCTTGCTAAGACGTATTCTGGAATACACCGGAAAGGAGAATATATGCCAGGTGTGGCCAAATATGGAGTTGTTTATGCATGGGGGAATTGGGTTTGAGCCTTATCGGGAAACATATAAATCAATAATTCCAAGTGACAAGATGCATTACCTGGAAAACTATAATGCTTCTGAGGGGTATTTTGCTTTCCAGGATGATCTTAACGAGAAGGGGATGTTGCTTACTGTAAACAATGGTATTTTCTACGAATTTATCCCTATGGATATTCTGGATGATGTGCTTAGTGGCAAAGAGTCTAATATTGCTACTTTAAGGGATGTAAAACCTGGGGTTAATTATGCTATTGTCCTTAGTACTGTGGGTGGTTTGTGGAGATATCTTATTGGTGATTGTGTTCAGTTTACCTCTGTATTGCCGCATAGAATAATAATAACTGGGCGCACTCAGCTGTTTATAAATGCTTTTGGAGAAGAGCTTATGATTTCCAATGCCGAGAATGCCATTGCAAAAACCTGTAATGAGCTTGGTTGTAGTGTAAAAGAGTTTACGGCTGCCCCTGTTTTTGTTGCTGAATCTTCTAAAGGATTCCATAAATGGGTAATTGAGTTTTCTGAATCTCCTGCAGACACTGAAGAATTTGCCAGAAAACTGGACTATTTCCTTACAACTGTAAATTCTGATTATGAGGCCAAACGGAAAAACAATGCTACAATGTTGCCTCTTGAGGTTGTTGCAGTTGCCCCGGGAACATTCTACAAATGGATGCAGCAAAGGGGAAAACTAGGGGGACAGAACAAAGTTCCAAGACTTTATAAGGACCTCACATATGTGAATTCGCTTCTATGCAAATAATTTAAGAAGCTCATCCTTAATATTTTGAGGGATTTGCGCATCGCGTATTTTTGCTTTAATCTTTACCTTGCTTGCCCTAACACTGGACTGCGAGGTGTTAAGCACATTTGATATATATTTTGTAGAATAATTCTGCTTTAACAGCAAAACTATCATTTTTTCCTGATTGCTTAGCGCACCCAGATATTGCAGTACCGGATTTGCTGCCTTAAAGGCATCGTTGTTTATAAGATCCAGAAAGTGCTTTCTGGTTTCTATCTTTACGGCTGTAATCTCTTTTTGAAAAACATCGTACAACTTAGGGTCTGTTGTAAAAGTCTTGGCTGACAGTTCATTTATCTTCTCAACAAATTTAGGCAACATCCCTAAAGAAATGGATACAATATCAATGATGGATTTTGACTGATACATCTGCTCTTCCATCATTATTTTCTGCAGCTTGTCTTTTTCTTTCTCAATGGTGCCTATCCTTAAGCGGAACACCAGAACAAGTATTATTACAAGCAACAACACTATCAACAGTGCAAGCATGGTATATGTAAGGTAGGTATCCCACCACTGGTTGTGGATATTGATTTTTTCTATTGTATCATTATAGGCTTTTTCCAGCCCTTTGTTTACAGCATTTGAAGAAATGGTAGCTCCATACAAATGGTTATTGCTTGCATTCTTATATGTCTGTGCCGCAAGTTCAAATTTGCCTGCAGCAAAATATACATCTGCAAGATTCCTGTAATAAAAATCTTTGTTAATATTGTCGGTGGCATAATCATCCTTTAGAATAGAAGATTTTACAGCCTTGTCTGCGTAACACAATGCACTGTCAAGATTGTTTATGCTCAAATAATATTTGGATGCAATAAGATTTTCCATTGCCCAGTTCTTGTTCCCTGTGTGCAAATTCTTCTTTTCCTTATTGGCATTCTCCATTGCAATATGCGCAACCTCATAATCTCCCTCACTTGCACTTATGGCAGATTTCATAAGATAAATTTCAAATAGTGTCTCTGCATCAAGACTCTCTTTTTGCTCAAGCAGTGTGTCTATAATGCTTTTGACATGCACATAATCATTTACAATAAAGAGAATGTTAGCCATCCTCATAGATATTCTTGGAATGTGGTTTACATCATGGGCATCTTTAAGCAGGGAAATGGATTTGTTGTAATAGTTTACAGTTGCCGATATATTTCCAAAATAGCCGTTTACCTTGGCCAATGCATAGTACAAAAAAGCTCTGTAGTGATTATGCTGGGGGTGTGTGTCAAAAAAAGATTGTGCCCTCTTCAAATACCTGTATGCAGTAATATCATCCCTTTTATATTCATACCTTACAATCCCGTACAAAAGAGACGCCTTTGCATAATTATAATCTCCTATCTCAAATTTCTTTGAGTTCAATTTCTTTTTAACCTTATCATACTCCTCTTTATAATAGTTATACAGCTGCTCAATCTCCTTTAGATTTACATACTCAACATAAGGTTCTTTGTCTGCTTCTACACAAAACAGATTTGCATTTGCATAAATCTTGTTGAGCTTATAGTAATTCTTAAGGAGGATTTTACTGGTGTCCAGATTAAGGCTGTCAAGCATTACAAGGGCTTTCCTTGGATTACTTAGCACCAAAGCCTCAATTTCTTCCATTGCAGAGGCCATCTGCGATGTATATTGAGTATCTGAAGAGCAGTTGGTTATAAAGACCATTGCTGCAACAGACAATATTATTTTACAGACTCTTATCATAATTTCAAGTTCCCAGCAACTGAGCTGTCAGAATCAAATTTAGCAATATATATCTGCTCTTGCAATAAAAATAAAAAAAAGGGCAATACTGCCCTTTTCAAACTAGCCCTTTGATTAATAAATTATTATAAAACTACTACGATATCATTGATGAAATCGCATAACAAAATTACCAATTTTTAAACTCTCTATGCATTTACTTGAGAAAATGCTCAAAAGTAGCGGATTTCACAAATACAACACTCTGATTTATTGCAATTTCATCAAATGAAAGTAGCGGATCAAACAACACTGTTATTCTACTCCTGCTGCAAGAAAGGGGCAATTAAAGAGTTAATTTCCTCTGCTTTTTGTGCATCTCCATTAGTCTCAAACACTCTGGCTGTCATTAGAAGGTAATACAGATTGGTCTGCAAATCATCATATGACAGGTAATCGCCGTGGAATTCCTGGGAGAACAACAATACTGCCTTACTTGTTTCGTCTATAAATTCATCTGCAAGGGCATATGCTTTTTCTTTATTTGAGGTAGCAAGATAAATTGCAATTGCATCCATTATTGCTCTTTCGGTCAAAGCCGACAATGTAGAGTTATTCAACGGATAATTTGAAGTTGGCATAACCTCCTGCATTTTATCCAGAACCTCAACGGCTCTCAATGTATCACCTTTTGCATATAGTGCTTTTGCACAATTTACCATAAAGTCTCTTGGAGAATGCAGATTATTGAATGTAAGCAGATTCTGATAATCTACATTATATCCGTCCTTTTTAAAGCTATCCCATCTGAACACATTCATAATTCTATTGTATAACGCCTCAGTTCCAACTTGCTGCAATTCGCCATGGCCTGTTTTGCTCTTTATTGGAACAAATTTGTATGCAACACCATCATATTGCATATAATCCTTAATACCAATATTTATGTCACCACCCTTTTGCATAAAGTAGATTGGTCTTTCCCAATTGTAGTTGCATACAAGATCCAGAATCATCAGCTCAGTTTTATTCAAAGAGTTCTTTCCTTCTGGAATAGAAAGTATTATTGTATCCATAACCTTATGCATATCTTCCTGTGCAACAATACCATATTTTGCAACATTCTCTTTGTTAACAGGAATTATCACATTACGGGCAGCAATATAATTATGGTTCTTGCCATCATTAAGAGGAATGGTAATCTTAGGATTTCTAAAAATGTCCATCAATGTTTTTCCAGGTATTGCACCACCATCAAATCTGTCGTATATCTGAACAAAATCATTTGTTCCATATAGATATTGATCTCTTTGGATGCTGAAATTAACCGGATCTGACTCATACATTCTGCACTTGAGCTGATCTATATACCAGTCTGTACCCAATAGAGAGGTGTTCATAATCCTCACATCTGTTCTCACACCCTCAACCTCCTGAATATACCATAATGGGAATGTATCATTATCACCATGAGTTACCAGAATAGCATTCTCATCTACAGATTGCACAAAATTATAAGCCATATCGCGTGCGGTATATCTTCCGCTTCTGTCATGATCATCCCAGTTTTCACTTGCCATCTGGAATGGAACAATAACACATACAACAGAGGCTGCAATGGCTGCAACTTTAGGGTTAAGATATTTTTTACATATATCATATAACCACATTACCGCAAATCCCAACCAGATTGTAAATGCATAGAACGAACCTGCATAAGCATAATCCCTCTCTCTAGGCTGCATAGGAGGCTGGTTAAGATATACTACAACAGCAATTCCTGTAAGGAAGAACAACAGCATTGTAACCCACCAGTTTCTCTTGTCTTTCTTATATTGGTAGAACAGACCTATAAGACCAAGAATCAAAGGCAAGAAATAATAATGATTCTTTGCTTTACTGTTTACTATATGGTCTGGTCCCTCACTTTGGTCTCCCAATCTTGCTTTATCTATAAATCCAATGCCACTTTCCCAGTTTCCTTTGAACAACTCACCCGGGATATTTGCCTGCAAATCGTTCTGTCTACCAACAAAATTCCACATAAAATATCTGAAATACATGAAATCCAATTGATAATCAAAGAAATATTTAAGGTTTGCCCCAAAAGTAGGCTGTTTATATTTACCCCCTGGCAAAGTCTTACCCTTGCCATCTGTATACATTTCATAAAATGCAATATACGACTCATCTGCATCACTCCACATTCTTGGGAAAAGCATTTTTGTATTTGAGTCATAAGCCGGCATTGCAGGACTGTTAACCTTTACATACTCCCCGTTAAGTACAGTATAATATTGCGGTGTTTCAATACCAGAGTAAGTAGAGGCAAAAGTTTGTCCGTAGAACAACGGATTGCTTCCATATTGCTCCCTACCTATATATCTTACAAGTGTAAACGGATTGTCCGGCTGATACTCATTTGTTGGAGTTCCTGCACTCGATCTTATTACCACAACTGCAAAAGTGGAATATCCAACAATAATAAGTGTGGCACACAATATTATAATATTAAGCAAAGGCTTTACTTTTCTGTATGTATAATACACACCCCAGAACCCTGCAGCAATAAGAGCAAGTACAAATACAGAGGCACCAAAATTCATTGGCAAGCCAAACTTTGTAAACATAAGGTCTACATATGCAGAAAGTTTAGGGACATACGGAATTATTCCATACAGAATAACTGCCAATATTACTCCCGACAAAGCCAGCACCTTTACAGTTCTCTTAGGTGTAACATCGTACATTTTAAAGTAATATATAAACACCAAAGCAGGGATAGTAAGCAAGTTAAGCAAGTGTACTCCAATTGAAATACCCATAAGGAATGCAATAAGGACAATCCATCTGTTTGCATACGGAGTATCTGCCTGCTCCTCCCATTTTAGCATAGCCCAGAATACAACTGCAGTAAACAAAGAAGACATAGCATACACCTCACCCTCTACAGCCGAGAACCAGAAAGTATCAGAGAAACAATATGCCAAAGATCCTACCACACCTGCACCAAACACAGCTATAGCATTGGCCTGATCAAGGATTTTTCCACCCTTCTCAACTATTCTTCTTCCAAGATGCACAATTGTAAGGTATAGGAAAAAGATTGTAAGTGCAGAGCACAAAGCACTCATAGCATTTACAAGCATTGCTGCACTCTCTTTATCTCCAAACAAAGTAAAGAATCTTGCTATTAACTGAAACACAGGATTTCCAGGAGGGTGACCCACTTCAAGCTTATATGATGATGCTATAAACTCACCACAATCCCAGAAACTTGCGGTTGGCTCAATTGTAGCCAGATAAGTAAAAGATGCTATAAACAATACTATAGTAGCTACAATATTATTTATTCTGTTAAACTTTTTAAGTTCCATACAGTATGTGTAATTATGTACTTAGATTTATATTAAAAGGCAAATATACCAACTTTACTTTTTTAATGCTATTTTTGTAACAAATATTGTGCTAAACTATGGCTAATAACGATTGGAAAAGCAGACTTGGAATGGTATACTCCACCAATCCGGATTTTAAATTTGAAACACAGGAGGCAGAAGATATTGATACTCTTGACCCTAAAGACCAGAAACTCATTGTAGCATTGGACAAAAAAGGGCGTAATGGAAAACAGGTTACAGTGGTAAATGGTTTTGTAGGAAAAGAATCCGACCTTGAGTCCCTTGGCAAAACACTTAAAACAAAGTGTGGAGTTGGAGGCTCTGTAAAGGATGGCGTGATTCTAATTCAAGGAGACCAACGTGACAAGATTACAACAATTCTCAACACTCTTGGATACTCCCGGGCAAAAAGAGGCAACTAAATGAGTGCAGACTCTACAATAAACAATATCCCCAACATATCCCAGTTATGGGATAAGAGTCATCTTGCCCTCTCCAGCACTGCAACAGGGGGCAGTCACTTCTTCCCCCACACAATAAACAAAATAGAAGACCTTATCATTATCTCGGTAATTGTTCTGTTCTTTATTGTTGCCTACAAAAGAATCATAGATGGGTTCTATTATGTGTTCACCTCCTTTTACAGCACCAAAAAGCTTGTAAGCATAGATTTGCAGAAGAATATCCAATTGTGCAAAAACACCCTGTTTTGTTTTCTCACCCTCTGCGTGTCATTTATGGCGGGCAACATTACACAGACATGGAGCATTAAAGGTGAGTCATATACTAGTTTTGTTATTTTTTCCATTGGTTGCTGCTCAATACTGGCTTATTTTTTCATTAAGAGAGTTGCACTTTATCTTTTAAGATGGTTGCACAAAGACAATGTCTTTATATCTGTATTCAAGATGTCAATTACCTTTGCAATTCTAAACTACACGTTAATTATTTGCGGTTTTATAATATACAGAGCAATAGAATCAATCTCTCCTGCCATACTTATAAAGTATTCATATATATGCACATTTGTCTCTTTATTTCTTTACTACGTAAACGGATATAAAATTTTTCTTTCAAATGGATTTTCTCATTTTTTCTATATTTTATATCTTTGCACCCTCGAAATTTTACCCTTGTTGGTAATTTGGGATATAATTTACGCGTAAGATGAAGATTGACAACGTTTTAATTTCACAACCAGCTCCACAAAACAATTCTCCTTACACAGATATAATTTCTAAGTACGGAGTAAATATAGATTTCTTCCCTTTCTTTAGGGTTGAGCCGTTAACAGCTAAAGAATTCAGACTTCAAAAGATTAATATTCTTGACTTTACAGCTATAGTATTTACTGCAAAGACAACTATTGATGCTTTCTTTAAGTTATGTGAAGAGTTACGTATTACAGTCCCTGAAACAATGAAATATTTTTGTAACTCAGAGGCTACAGCTGTTTACCTTCAGAAACATATTGTTTATAGAAAAAGAAAAATATTTTTTGGCAATGGTTCTGCCCAATCAATAATAGATTTGATTGGCTCCAAACATAAGGAAGAAAAATTCCTTATTGCAACAGCAGACAACGGTGGAGGTGCAGATATAAACAAATTGTTCAGCAAAACAAAATTCAAGCATGCAAGTGCTGCTTTTATAAAAACAATTTATAGCGACCTTAATCAGATAGATTTCTCCAAATACCAGATGGCTGTTTTCTACAGTCCTTCTGATATTAAATCATTGCTTGAAAACTATCCCGATTTCAAACAAGATACTCTTAAAATTGCTACCTTTGGTCCAGCAACCGCAAAAGCTGTAAATGATGCAGGATTTGAGGCTATTATAAACGCCCCAACTCCACAGGCTCCATCAATCGCCAAAGCTTTGCAACTATATTTTGATGAGAAATAGTTTTACAAAACAGGAAAGACTCTGTTCTTTTAAAGAAATAGACAATTTGATTAAGAAGGGGAAATCATTTTATTGTTTCCCCTTTAAAGTTATATCTATAAACTACCCCGCTGAGTCGGCGGATGAAAATATAACAAACAGCATTATTGTCTCTGTTCCAAAAAGGAATTTTAAGAAAGCTGTTAAAAGAAATCTTCTTAAAAGGAGAATACGGGAGAGCTACAGACTCAACAAAAGTATTCTTTATAATTCATCCGCAGGAAAGCACCATATTCTTTTTGTGTATATTGCAAAAGAGGTTCTGGAATACCAGAAGATTGAATCCAAAATGAAAGAAATCCTAAAAAATCTTTCCAATGACAGCCAAGGGTAAAGATATGCTAAAAAAGATTCTCTCTTTTCCTTTTATTATTCTTGTGAGATTCTACCAGGTATGCATATCGCCATTAAAACCTCCCACATGCAGATTTACCCCAACATGCTCCGCATATGCAATTGAGGCCTTAAGAAAACATGGTCCAATTAAGGGATTATACCTGGCTGTAAAGAGGATTCTCAGATGCCATCCATGGGGTGGCAGCGGATATGACCCGGTGCCATAAAGTCTATTGGTCAAACAAGCTCATCTGTTATTCCAAAACGTTTGTACACCTCTGTTTTATCTGATATTTCTTTAGACAAAGAATCTATCTCCTGTTTTGGAACATCATAAACATCCAGCATAATAAGGCCATCTACACAATTATTGAACAATGGATCCACATTATATGCAATTATCCTGGAGTTTATCTTTATATATTTTTTAAGTAGCGTTGGCAGTCTGAACTTGTTGTTGCTCAACCTGTAAATAAATCTGTCAAATTTTTCTACAGAATCCATTTTCCCTTTAAGGAGTGAATTGACATCAACTCTGTGATAATTTGGGACATACCGTTGTTTTGGATTTACCCACTTGGAAATGGATGAACGTCCATGATGCAACTTTAGATAATGTATCATAAGGCTCCTGTAAAAAGCAGGATACCACGCACTAATACTTACAGGACCTATAAGATACCTCACCTGGGGATTTCTTATGACTGTATACATCAGTCCCTTTATCAGAAGCATTAGCGAAAGAGGATCCTTCTGATATTCCAATGCAACAAACGATCTGCCAAGCTCTATTGCCCTCTTTAAATATATCTTGAATTCCGGTCTGTATCTGAACAATGTATTGCTGTAAAACCCTCCCAGACCATACTTCCTTAATATCCCATCTCCAAACCCAAGTCTGTATGCACCCACAACTGCCTTGTCTTTCTTATTCCACAAAACAAGGTGTTTGTAATATGAATCATATCTGTCCGTATCCAGAACATTGTTTGACCCCTCACCCACTGCTCTAAATGCCACTTCCCTTCTCACACCAAGCTCTCTTAAAAGGTTTGGAATATCCTGCGACTGGAAAAGGTAACATGAATAATCTTTTACATCAAAGAGTTTGTATTTCTCCCCCCTGATAATTTCCTGTTCCAGAATCTCTTTGTCTACCGGTGAGGCAATCTGCTGAACACAATCTCCCTTTTCATACTCATCAATACCACTTCTCACATTTGCTTCCAGTGCATACGTTCTGTTCCACAGATGTTTCCCTAATTCTTTGATTGAAACAAACTCCTCTATTTCAACTACAGACATAGGTCTTCCTATCCTTACAGATACCGTTTTGTCTCTTTTGTTCGACAATTCACCCGGAAGTCTTATTGTTCTCAGCATTTTGTTTATCCTGCCCAAAAGATGGAAATACTTTGAATTTCCCCCATCAAAATAGACAGGCACTACTGGCACACCAGCCCCTTTTATAAGCTTTATGATTGATGGTTGCCACTCTATATCTTTAACAATCCGCTCCTTATTTGCGTTTGATGAAACCTCTCCTGCTGGGAACAATCCCAGAACTCCTCCATTTTTAAGATGTTCTTTTGCAAGACGGATTCCCTTGAGGCTGCTCCTTAGATCTTTGTTGTCGGTGAAGGGATTAACAGGAAAAAAGGATTCCTTTAAATTAGGGATATATGACAAGATGAAATTTGTGAGAATTTTCAGATCTGGTCTGATTCTGCCAAACAAATGAAGCATCAAGATTCCGTCAAGTCCTCCAAAAGGGTGGTTGGAGACAATTATAAATGGCTCATTTTTGGGCAACAGTTCCAGTTCATCAAGGTTAAAGTCACATTTTACATTCAAGCGTTCCAATAAATGATCTGCAAAATCTATCCCCTGATACTCACTCACATGCTTATAAAGTCTGTTGAGTCTGTTGAGTCCGGCAACAGACATGGTAGCAGATGCAACGGCATTCCCAAATGCACCTTTTACATTAAAAGCTCGCTTAATTTGCGATTTGCTTACCAATTTTTTGTCCATTCCCTAAAAACTCTCTAAATTGCTAAAAATTTGCAGGCACTCAGCCAATGCTCTTTTGTACAAATATAGCAAAAAAATGGACATAAAGGACAAAATAGCAATTCTTCCCAATAATCCTGGAGTATACAGATTTTTAGATACTTTAGGAAATGTAATCTATATAGGAAAAGCCAAGAATTTGAGAAAAAGAGTTGCGCAATATTTTGCCTGTCCTCAAAAACTCAATACAAAGACACGAGTGCTGGTTTCCAAAATAGCAGATGTATTGCATACGGTTGTAGAAAGTGAACAGGATGCACTCCTTCTGGAGAACAACCTTATAAAAAAGTTCCAGCCCAAATACAACATACTGCTTAAAGATGGAAAAAGCTATCCCTGGATATGCATTAAAAAGGAACCTTTTCCAAGAATCTTTCTTACACGCAAATTTGTAAAGGACGGCTCACTCTATTTTGGCCCATACAGTTCTGTCCAACATGCCCATAATCTGCTGGATCTGATTAACTCCCTTTACAAGATAAGAACCTGCAAACTCTCCCTTACATCTGCAGCAATAGAGAGCGGCAAGTTCAAGCCTTGCCTTAATATGCACATAAGAAAATGTTTCGCCCCTTGCATCGGACAAATATCCCAAGAGGACTATGACACACAAATAGAGAACATTAAAGAGATTCTTAAAGGGAACACATACACCCTCATTAAAGAGTACAAACTAAAAATGATGTCACACTCCAAGAGACTTGAATTTGAACAGGCCCAGGAGTATAAGGAGAAAATTGATATACTGCACAAACACTACAGCAAATCACTTATAGTTCAGTCAAATATCAACAACACAGATGTTTTCTCACTGGTATTTGACGGCAACAACGCTTTTGGAAACTTTATGAGGCTAAACCAAGGGTGTATTGTACAAAGCATTAACCAGCATTTCAAACTTAATATAGAAGAAGAAAAAGAGAGTGTCCTTACCCTATTTATGCAGGAAATATATTCTATTCTACTTGCACAGGATCCAGATTACAAAGTAGAAGAGATTCTTGTCCCTTATCTTCCCGACAACCTCTCTTTTGGCAAAAACATACACATTCCTCTACGAGGCGACAAACTTAACCTGCTTGAACTGAGCACTAAAAACGCCAATGCCCACCGCTTCAACAGAATGAAACAGGAAGAGATCAAAAATCCTGAAGAGGCAGGAAACAGAGCAATTGTAGCCCTAAAGAATTTTCTTAATATGGATTCACTTCCTGTCCATATTGAATGTTTCGACAACTCAAACACCCAAGGAACAAATCCTGTAGCTGCATGTGTTGTGTTCAAAAACGGTAAGCCAAGTAAGAGAGACTACAGACATTTTAATATAAAAACGGTTGTAGGGGCCAACGATTACGCGTCCATGTATGAAATTGTATTCCGCCGTTACTCCAGACTATTAGAAGAGGCTCAGGAACTTCCACAGCTTGTACTTATTGATGGAGGTAAAGGACAATTAAATTTTGCATACCAAGCACTTACAGCACTTAACTTAAATAATAGGATTAAGTTAATAAGCATTGCCGAAAGAATGGAGGAGATTTTTACTACAACAGATAGTACCCCATACTATCTGGACAAGAACTCCCCTGCTCTAAAACTCCTTATGCACCTTAGAGACGAGGCTCACAGATTTGGAATAACACACCACAGACAAAAACGGACCAAGAATCAGATTACATCCAAACTGCTTGATATTCCGGGCATAGGAGAAGCATCTGCACAAAAACTTCTGCAGCACTTCAAAAGCGTAAAGAGATTAAAAGAAGCTACTGCAGAAGAAATTGAAATGGTTGCCGGTAAAAAAATCGCAACCATTATAATGAACAATCTTAATAAGCTTTAGCCAGGCAACGCCAACTAAAACGACACAGACATTACAAAATTCACAGAATTCTTTTTAAATCCGGCAAGATTCTTTTCTGTTGTATGGTTTCGTGCATACCTTACTCCAGCCGATATTGGTTTTCCAAAACCCAGAACATGGCAATCAACCTTAAATGTTGCGCCATAAGAATAGTGTTGATAAGACTCCTTAACACCCAACTTCTGGTAGATTATATGCGTGGTATTTGCAAAATCAAAGAAAGGATTAAGTTGGAATCTCTTTATAAATAAAATCTTAGGAATATGCAGATTACCTAAATATATAGGCATTGCATAGTCAAATGTTGCTGTAAGATACTCATCTGCATACAACTCTTCATCAAAACCTCTTGGTTGCGATATAAGGTTGTCAAGATAAAATACCTTTGCCCATTGCCTTTGGTAGCCAACTGAGAGTTTGATACCATGTTTTGAGAAAAATCCGGGGATATATCCGTATGAATATATTGCGGCAGAGTTTCCTTTATATTCACCACCATATGGAGAAGTAGCACCAAACACATTAAGGCCTATTCCCCATTTTGGATATATGGCAGAATATGCAACCGGCCTCATAATATATCCTTGGATTCCATACTTTAATTCTTGATTATATACCTTTTTGGACAATAGGGTATCGGTAAAATAATGATTTGTAAAACCCCACACAACCTGTGGAGTAAGTCCTCTGTTGAGGCCATGAGAATTAAAAGTGAATGGTATATATGCTGCAAAATCCAGATCCACATCGGCATTGCCTGTTTTAAAGTATCCTAACTTACCGTCTGCATACACATATGCATTCTGTCCATTCACATTAATATCTGCGTTTACCTCAAAAACCGGATAAAGACCAGAATATGCAAATTTGAAATGTCCTGCATGACGTCCTTTAGCATATGAATATCCAAATTTGGATATTGCATTACCCAAAGTATTCTGTGAATATAAAGTTACACCTAGTGCCAAAACCTCTTCTATCTGGTCAAAATCCATTGCCATTATTTTATCTATATCATAATAGAATGGTGCCCACGAGTGAATCCTAAACAAATGACCAACCTTACTATATCTCTTATATTCAAGCTCTTTAGCAAACTCATCTCTAGTTTTACTAAACCTTACAATACTTGAACTCTCCCCATTTGACTTATCCTGCTTACCTCTTAGTAATCCCTCTTTTTCCAAAGCCTCACAAGCCTGCGCTGTAAGTTTCTCTGCTACAGGATATAAATACAGATTTTCAAGTTCACCATTTTTAAGGACAACATCTCTTTTGCTTCCAAACTCCTGTGCTGGAGTTATTCTGGCTCTGACAGGGTAATATCCATCACTTTGAGCTGCTGTATAATACACATAGCCATCATATACCACTGCAGAATGAGCACCATACTTGTCATTTGTAAGTCTCTCCAACAGAGAATCTTGCAATTTGTATATATTATTTACGCCATCCATATCTGATGCAAAATATACATAATCGCCTCCATCTGCCAATTCTGATATCTTGGATGTCTGATGATTGATCACCATCTCCCAATTCCCCTCAATGGTATGTGATTTAAAATTATATTTTGCCTTATACAATGCCAAGCCCATTGCAGACAATGATGTTATATAGATATTATCTGCAGACCACACCGCAGAGGTCACTTGTAAGTTTCCAGGCACCGAAATATACGACACTGCATTGGAATATTGGTTATTTGCCTTACATGGATTAACAACAGCCAAACGGCTACCACCATTATTCAGATACTCTATAAGAAGTATTTGATCAGTTTTAGGGGAAACCGCAGGATTGTAGTACCACCCTTTTGCAGTTATTTTAGAGATTCTGTAATTATCCAAATCCATACAATATAAATTACTGTACACATCTGCCTGCCACCTGCTGCTGCCCACTTTCTCTGTAAAGTAAACTCTATTGTCTTTCCTGACCAGTCTGCTTATCTGTCCGGAAAAATTTCTCAAATGACGCTCCTCCCCCCTGGCAACCAACACAAGTTCCGTTGAATTCTCATACGAACTTTTTACATATAGTATTGAATCTGCAGAGAGAACAACAGGTGAAGTGTATTTAACATAATATTCTGTGCTCTTATTGACTATCCGCTCCGATTCAGAGAATTTTCCACGGTAGTTAAGGTCAGCTCTCCAAATAGAATCCATTAAGATTTGTGCCTGTGCAAACTGCTGTTGATAGGTTCTTCCAATGAGATCTCTATAGACAATTTTTTTTACAACTGGAGTGTAGAATTTTTTTACAGTTTTATCAAAGACTTTCCCAGATATATAATAATCTCCATATTGATATCTAATAGAGCTATTTATCATATATCCAAACTCATACAGAGAAGATGAAAATTTCTTATATGAGCCAAACTTCCAATCCTGTGGTCTTCTAAAATCCCCTTCCAAAACACTTAATCTATGGTACTCCAGAAAGTCTGCATTTCTTCCTCTTCCAGAGTTTGTAAGTTCTGTCTCTGCAACAACAGCATCACCTTCCAGATTCCATTGTCCGCCATAAACACCTACTCCCAAGCCTGGTGATTGTTGACCAATTATATACTCAGCAATTTTAAAAATTCCTTTTGTAAAATGAGTCATTTGACCTACATGCCTTGCCTCATGAATAGCAAGTTGCTCCTCCCAAATATGTGAATAGGTATCTGTTGTTGGCAAGGTATAAAGCTCCATTCTCTTTGGTGCCCAAGTAACCATACCATTACTATTGGCTGTTCTGTTGTGAAGTATTACAGGAATTTTTGCAGGCTTATCAAGCCCAAGCCCAAGCATTGTAGCCTGCTTGTTCTGTTCGAGTAACCACAAATAGTTAACCGCTAATGAATCACACCCTCTGGGATAAATTACCTTATAAGTTGGACCATTTATCTGTTGCCACCTCACACTGGCTCTATCACCCGCACCTTCCAAAAACTGCCCACTTGCCGACAAGCTGACAAATACACCCAAAAGCAATAACAGGGTCTTTATTTTCCTAATTCCAAGCATACAATATAATTGATTGTTAAATAATTGTTGCGAATATACTAATTTTTATGTGGTTTAGACCAATCTTAAAATTTTGCAGTATATTTGTACTGCTCAAAAAATTGCCAAAGCTAAAAGACGCAAACAATTTACTATTATAATAAACATGAACACAATTGGTGGTATTTTAACACTTTTGGGCTCTTTAGGATTATTCCTTTATGGAATGACACTAATGAGTGAAGCACTTCAAAAAGTAGCAGGCGAAAAACTAAGATCATTCCTGGCTGCAATGACATCAAACTCATTCAAAAGAGTTTTTACAGGTTTCCTTATTACAGCAATTATCCAATCTTCAAGTGCAACAACCGTAATGGTAGTGAGCTTTGTGAATGCCGGTCTGCTTTCACTTACTCAGTCAATTGGAGTGATTATGGGTGCAAACATTGGAACAACCTGTACAGCATGGTTTATTTCGCTTTTGGGATTTAAAGCAGATATCTCTGTTATTGCTATTCCGGTAATTGGTTTTGGTTTTGCCCTAATGATGTTCAAATCCAAAAAGAAAAAATCATTTGGCGAGTTACTTATTGGTTTTGCACTGTTATTCCTGGGCCTAACATTCTTAAAAAATTCTGTTCCAGATTTGCAGAGTTCACCAGAAGTACTTGAATTTATCAAAAACTGGACAAATTACGGAATAGGATCAGTTTTAATATTCATTCTTATTGGAACAATCCTTACAATTGTACTGCAATCATCCAGTGCAACAATGGCATTGACATTGGTTATGTGTAACAACGGATGGATCCCATTTGAAATGGGTGCAGCTATGGTATTGGGTGAAAATATTGGAACAACAATTACTGCAAATATTGCAGCTTCTGTAGCCAATGTTTCTGCAAGAAGAGCAGCTCTCGGCCACTCTGTGTTTAATCTCTTTGGTGTGTTATGGGCAATTCTTCTATTCTCACCATTTTTATATGTAGTATCAAAGATAATTGTAGCTATTGGTTGTGACAACCCACTTGAGCCTGGTGCATCTGGTACATCAATACTATATGGTATCTCAATGGTTCACTCTCTTTTCAACATTATGAATACTTTGATTCTGGTATGGTTCACCAACCAGATAGTACAGCTTGTAACTAAAGTTATCCCTCAGAAAGATGCAGAAGAGGTATTCAGATTAAAATATATCCAAAGTGGAGCATTGAACACAGCAGAGTTGTCATTGGAGCAAGCAAAAAATGAGATTATCCACTATGCAAGAATTTGTAAAAAACAATATACATATGCAAGGGAGGCTCTTCATACAGACAATACCGACAGATTTGATGAACTTTACAAGAAGTTGGAGTATTATGAGCAGGTAACAGACAGAATTGAGTTTGAAATTGCAAACTTCCTCAATCAGGTGTCTGAAGGGGTAATCAGCGATGAGTCTGGAAGAAGAATCCAAGCAATGTACAAGATTATCAGCGAGCTTGAGAGTATTGGTGATTCTGGGTTCAATATAGCACGTATTCTACAACGCAGAAATATTCACAATAGAAAATTTGACGAGAATATGATCAAGAAACTTGATTATATGTTGGATCTTTTGGATACCGGATTTGACATTATGATTGAGAATCTTACACTTGGATATACAAAACTTCATAATATTTCTAATGCACAAGACTCTGAGCAATGCATTAACGAATACAGAAACAACCTTAAAGAGGAGCATCTGTTAAATCTTGAAAACAATGTATATCACTATCTTACAGGTGTATACTATATAGATTTAGTTAATGAGTGTGAGCATGTAGGCGACTTTATGATCAATATCTCAGAGGCTATTATGGAGATTAAATAGTTTCCAGATAATAAATAACCGCTTCAACGGGTGCATCTTTTAAGATCACCCGTTTTTCTTTATCCAAAAGATACATACTTGGTATTGCTCTAAGTCCGTAGAGTTTGTTGTCCCTAAGAATAAGTTTATGATCATGAGCATAAATCCACTCATTTGGATATCTCTCTCTATTTTCTGCCCAGATTTCAAGTTGCTCATCTATGTAAATTGCCAAAACAGAAAGCCTCCCCTGCTTAACAAGCAAATTGATCTTGCTCTCTTTCAAACTCTCCAGAATTGCAGCACAACTATAACAATCGGGATTATTGAAAAACAAAAGAGTATAGTCTCCCCCCAATGAGTGCATATTTGATACCTTAAACTTGCCGCTGGGCTGCAAAGCTTTAAATTCAAAATCATTGGATATGGTTCCAACCCTATTCAGACTGCAGATATCATATTGATATTGCCAGGAAAGTTTGTCTGTTTCTGAAAGAGCCTCTGACTTTAATACATTCTCCAGGAACAACAAATACACTTCTTCATCAAGATATGGAGAATTTGGATTATAGAATGTTTTTTCTGCATCTGATATAAGTCTAAGAAGCAATCTTTTCTCCCCTGCAACTGCAATGGAATCAGCTTTTTGGAATGCATTGTCTACTGCTTTTTTAGTATATTTTTTGTCGGCCGACAAAATAATGCCAAAAAAGTTAGCGGATGCTTCATCCAAAGAAACAGAATCTACATTTGGGGTATAATTTCTCCAGAAATTCCTTGCAATGTATCCTGGTATCTCTCCCTGGCTCATCATTACAGGTGGCTCAATATACTTGAATGGAACTTTTTCAACTGAATTCTTACCATTGTTACATGCAAGGCACAATAGTGCTCCCAGCAAAAGAATACCTGATTGATTTAAAATGCATCTGAAATCCATAACTCAATAATCTGTATATAACAAAAAACCCACAACTGAAAGCTGTGGGTTGTTGAGATACAAGGATTCGAACCTTGACAGACAGAACCAAAATCTGTAGTGCTACCATTACACCATATCTCAGTTTTGTGGGTGCAAATATATGAACATTTTTTTAATCTCCAAAAAAAACAATCTATTTTTTCAAATAAGTTGCTTCTACATTACATTTGAGACAAAATTCAGGAACGATTGTCCGTAAATCACATATAAAATTGTCCACACTCCAAACCTCGCAGCCTTACCCATCACTATAAATGCAAAGCATTTGTAAAAGTTCAATCTATAAAATCCCAAGCCTATGGCAAAAACATCGCCTATAAAAGGCAACCAGCACAAAAATGCCAAAAGAGGACCATATTTGTCTATTACAGTCTTTTGTCGCTCAAGTTTCTCCCTTGAAACATGCATATATTTTTCAATCCATTCCCACTTTCCAAGATATCCCAACCCATATGATGTAAGACTGCCAAGACTGTTCCCTACCGTAGCTACAAGAAATGTTTCCAAAGGAGAACATCCTGCAAGCAATGCTCCAATCAAAAGTATTTCTGCACTGAACGGAATTACCGTAGCTGCCAAAAAACACCCTATAAACAATCCTAGATATCCTAATCCCAATAATGCTTCCATTCTAATGTATGGCCAGTTTAACCTCTTTTTTGCTTAAAAAATTCCTTTACTATACTAGAGCACTCCTGTTGTAGCACCCCACTGTCAACCTGGGTTTTTGGGTGCATTAATGATGGTGAATACTTTGAAAACCCTTTCTTTTCGTCGGGAGTACCATACACAACTCTTTTAATCTGCGACCACGCCAACGCTGCAGCGCACATAGGACAGGGTTCCACAGTAACATATATTGTGCATTGATCAAGATATTTGCCGCCCAGAAACGATGTTGCCATTGTAATTGCCTGCATCTCCGCATGTGCTGTTGCGTCACACAAATGCTCGGTTAAATTGTATGCTCTTGCAATAATCCTGCCTCCACACTCAATAACTGCTCCAATAGGAACCTCGTCCTGATCAAAAGCTTTCTGCGCCTCTTTGAGTGCCTGCTGCATATATTTGATATCTGACTGCTGCATAAATTAGGTATAAGTTATTACAAAGATATAAAAAAGAAACTGACCCTTTTGAGTTTTCTCGTTTGGGTCAGTTCTCTATTTGCTCAGATGAGTGTTTTTTACATCATTCCACCCATTCCGCCACCCATTGGAGGCATTGGGGCTGCGTTCTCCTCTTTCTTGTCTGCAATTACACACTCAGTAGTAAGGAACATTCCTGCAACTGATGCTGCGTTCTCCAAAGCTACGCGGCTAACCTTTGTAGGATCAATTACACCTGCTGCCAAAAGGTCTTCATAAACCTCTGTGCGTGCATTGAATCCAAAGTTACCCTCGCTCTCTTTAATCTTTTGGATAACAACACTACCCTCTACACCTGCGTTCTCACAAATGGTTCTAAGAGGAGCCTCAATTGCGTGTGCAATGATATTGATACCTGTTTGCTCATCATCATTATCTGCTTTAAGACCTTTTAAAGTCTCAATTGCTCTAATGTAAGCAACTCCACCACCTGCAACAATACCCTCTTCTACAGCTGCTCTTGTAGCGTTCAAAGCATCCTCTACTCTGTCTTTCTTCTCTTTTAGCTCAACCTCTGATGCTGCTCCAACATATAATACAGCCACACCACCAGCCAATTTAGCCAAACGCTCTTTAAGTTTCTCTCTATCGTAATCGCTGGTTGTTTGGGTAATCTGCATCTTGATTTGTGCAACTCTATCCTCAATAGCTTGTTTGTCACCAGCACCGTTTACTACAGTTGTGTTCTCTTTGTCAATAACAACTTTCTCTGCTGTTCCCAACATATCAAGAGTACAATTCTCTAGGGTAAAGCCTCTCTCCTCTGATACTACAACACCACCTGTTAGAGTAGCAATATCCTGTAACATCTCTTTTCTTCTGTCACCAAAACCAGGAGCTTTAACAGCTGCCACTTTTATTGTTCCTCTTAGTCTGTTTACTACCAATGTAGTCAATGCCTCACCATCAACATCCTCAGCTATAATAAGCAAAGATTTTCCCTCTCTTGCAATTGGCTCAAGAACTGGAAGAAGATCTTTCATAGATGAGATTTTCTTGTCGGTGATTAAAATAAGAGGTTGCTCAAGAACTGCCTCCATTTTATCTGGGTTTGTCATAAAGTATGGAGAGATATAACCTCTGTCAAATTGCATACCCTCTACAACTTTAACCTCAGTATCTGTACCTTTTGCCTCTTCTACTGTAATTACGCCCTCTTTTTTAACTTTGCTCATTGCATCTGCAATAAGTTTTCCGATGAAGGCATCATTGTTTGCCGAGATAGTACCAACCTGCTCAATCTTCGAGTAGTCTGTACCAACCTCCTGGCTCTGCTCCTTAAGGCTATTTACAATTGCTGCAACTGCTTTGTCAATACCACGTTTCAAATCCATTGGATTAGCACCTGCAGTTACGTTTTTGATTCCTGTATTTACTATTGCTTGTGCTAAAACTGTTGCTGTTGTAGTTCCATCTCCTGCTTGATCGTTAGTTTTTGAAGCAACTTCTTTTACTAACTGAGCTCCCATGTTTTGAACTGCGTCTTCTAATTCTACTTCCTTAGCAACAGAAACTCCGTCCTTTGTAATATGTGGTGCACCGAACTTTTTATCAATAATAACGTTTCTTCCCTTTGGCCCTAATGTTACTTTAACAGCATTAGCCAAAGCATCAACTCCTAATCTTAATTGTTCTCTTGCTTCTGTGTTGAATATTATGTTTTTTGCCATAGTTTTAAATTTTTTAGATGATTGCGTAAATATCGTTTTCTCTCATAATTAAGTAATCAATACCATCAATTGCTATTTCTGTTCCAGAATATTTTCCGTAAAGTACTTGATCGCCTACTTTAACGCTCATAGGCTCATCTTTTTTTCCTGGTCCTACTGCTATAACTTCTCCTCTCATTGGTTTTTCTTTTGCAGTGTCTGGAATAATTATTCCTGAAGCAGTTTTTTGTTCCATTTCCGCAGGTTTAATCAAAACTCTGTCAGATAAAGGTCTAACGTTTACATTTGCCATTTCGTTAATCTCCTATTTTGTTTTTAATATTTATAAAATTAATTCTTTGTTTTGTCAAAGGCAAGTTTTGTGCCAAAAGATTTTTTTTCTGTCAAATTGTCATAGAAAATCCTATAAAAATGCCTTTAATTGTTCGTTTAGTGTTTCTATTTTTTGTTCTGCGTCTGAAAGTTTCTTTCTTTCCATTGCTACTACTTGCTCTGGTGCTCCACTAACAAAGTTTTCGTTTGAAAGTTTTTTCATTACTGAATTTTTAAAGCCTTCATAATATTCTATGTCTGCTTTTATTTTTTTGATTTCTTCTTCTTTGTTTACATTATCGGTCAAAGGAACGAAAAACTCTAAGGTTCTTACCATTTTTGCAATCGCTTTTTCAACTTTTTCTTCGCAAGATGAAAGTGTGTCAAGGTTACAAAGTTTGCAAACAATATCTGAATATTTTTCTATTATGCTTGCTTCTTCTGATTTTGTGAAATAAACTTGTAAAGCAACTTTTTGAGCTATGTTTTTCTCGTTTCGTACGCTTCTTATTGCTGTAATAAATTCTTCAATGAACTCAAATTCATTTAGAAGTGTTGTGTTTACTTCTTTTATTGCAGGAAGTTGAGCTTGCATTATGAAGTCGTTTTCTTTTCTCTCTTTTATAATGTGATAAACCTCTTCGCTGACAAATGGCATAAAAGGATGAAGAATTTTCATCACATCTTCAAATATGTCAAGCGTTGCTTCGTAAGTTTTTTTATCGATTGGAGCTTGATAAGCAGGTTTAATAATTTCCAAATACCAAGAACAAAGATCGTCCCATACGAATTTGTAAACACTCATCAAGGATTCTGATAAACGATATTTAGAGAAATCGTCTTCCAAATCAACTAATGTTTTGTTCATTTTTTCTTTAAACCATTCTATTGCAAGAACTGAACTTTTAGGTTGCTCAATGTCTTCAACAGTCCA
>CALCUQ010000021.1 GCA_937906795.1 uncultured Bacteroidales bacterium
TAAATTCGCTTTCAACATCTACATAGATATCAGTAGCTTTTATATTACCATCCTGACTTCCGTATGTATTGATTCTTGACGATCCTCTATATGGCAAATCGCATGTGAACTTATTGTTTACCAAGGTAACTTTATTGCCATCCAATGGCAATCTTCCATAATCTGAGTTCAACCCTGTCATTATCATAACAAGGTCTTTCTTTAACATTTTAGTAGCTACAGCGGCTGCAATAATTTCGGACTTCTTAGCTTTTTCCTGTGCATGGATATCAGGTGCAAATGCAAATGAAATTGCTAAAGCAAATAATATTATCTTTCTCATATTCAATTAGTATTTCTAAATATAAAGATATTCAAATATAAATATATATACAATACTATTAACAAATTCTTAACTCTTGAATTAGAATATATACAAAAAAAGGAGGTGACCATTTGGCCACCTCCAAATAAATATGTAATAAAAGATTATTTACCAATAAATTGGATATTATACCAACCATAGTATGAACCACCCATTTGGTAAATTGCATCAAATTGAATGATTGAACCAGCTGAGAACAAACCATTTTGATCTAAGGCTGTTAGGATATAATTAGGGTCGCAATCCAACCAGAAAGTAACAGGACCAACTCCAATATCAATTGTTGTAGGGAATTTAAGACCTGTAGCAATAAGACCGCTGATACCTGTGAATGCAGGAGCTGTAATATTTACATTACCACCAACAATATTAAACTCAAAGTTCAAGCCAGAACCAAGAACATTCTCCACCATGTAATAATTGTTAGTGTATTTAGCAATGTAAAGTTTATGCTCAAATCCAGGTGCAATGTAGTTACCAGTTACTTGAACTTTACCTTGCTCCTCGTACTCTAGAGGCATTTGTGCACTTCCTTTAAACTCATTGTAACCTGCAGGAGCTTTATCCTTAGCATTGAATGAAAGGGCAAATGCATAATCAGTTACTGGTTTAAGACTGTTAACATCGTATGAAAGAGTAACGTCCTTTTTATACTCACCCGCAGCAAAGCTAACTTTATCTGTACTTAAAGTGTAAACACCATAAGAATCAGTTAATGTAAGGTTTACAGTAAGAGCCTCTTTTGCAACACCTCTTTGGACAGTCACTACCAATGGCTCTCCATCAAGAGTATATTTTGCAGAAGGATCGGCAAATGTTACATCATTGTTGTCTGGAGTGTAATAAGTCTCCATAAGATCTTGGTTACAAGAAGACATTGAGAACACAAGAACAAATGCTGCAACAAAAGACAATATCTTATTTGTTAATTTATTGTTTTTCATTTTTACTCAAGTTTAAATATTAATACTTGTCATTTTGTTGATCTTTAATCTGAGGATTAGAGTCAATCTCTGCTTGAGGGATAGGCCACAACCATCTGAAATTATCAGCCTCTGCACTGAACAACTCAGTTTGAGTATCGTTAGCAGCTGCCAAGATGTTGTCGTTTTGTCCTTGGCTTCTCTCAAAACCATTACCATATCTCTTAAGATCGTAGAATCTGAAGCCCTCACCAATTAGCTCTCTAACACGCTCCTCTTTAATAGCGTTCTTAAGAGCATCACCAGTAATGTACTCCTCTTGGTAGTTGGCAATTCTCTTTCCTCTTAAAGCATTGTAATATTTAAGTGCAGCAGCATCGTTACCGCCTTGCATAGCATAAGCCTCAGCAGCAATTAGATATTGCTCAGCAATTCTAAACGGTTTAATTTTGTTAATCCAGTTAGAATCTTTTGCACCAGGAGCATTCAACTCTGGGTTTCCAGGGAATTTGTTAAGGATATATGCGTTACCAGTAAGTGATTGGAAAGTCAATTTATAACCCTCAAACCAGGTAGATCTAAGGTCATCTGCACCATATAGGCTAAGTACCCAATTCTCTGGAATATAGTCTGGAGAAACAGTACCACTGGCATATGAAATACCTGAATAACCGTAAGCCATTGAACTTGGAAGAGACTCAGCAGCATAATCAGCATATAGTTGAACAATACACTCCTTACCGCTATCATTAGTCCATAGATCAACAAACTCATCCTCATCCTCTACAAGTGGGTAGTTACCACCATCAACTAGAGAAGTTGATTTAGCAATTGCAGTAGCATAATCACCTTTGTAAAGAGCAACTCTAGCTTGCAAAGCTGTAACAGCATCAATAGTCAAGTACTCAGATGCAACCTCACCGCTTACACCAGCAAGTTTGCTGGCTGCAGTGCTTAGGTTATCCTCAATAAATTTATAAACCTCAGCAACAGTGCTTCTGCCAGGATATTGAGTTTGGTCAGATGTAGGATTATATTTGTCAACAATCATTACACCAAGAGCATTAGGGTTCTTAGTATAAGGCTCTGCAAATAATTGAACAAGGTAGAACATAGTGTTTGCTTTCATAAAAGCACACTCACCCTCAATTACTTTAAGAATTGCTTTCTCATCGTCAGACATATTTGTCTGGTCAAGTTTAGCAATTTGCTCCATCAAGAAGTTTGCATTTGCAGTAGTTGTGTAACAACCTGCCCAAACACTCTCTGCAACCTCATCAGCTGCAGACCATTGCCATTTATAATAAATACCTCCTCTATTACCGTAACCAATAGTAGCATGGAATAGATCGGACATAAGCTCACCTGTATAAACGTATGAACCTGTGCTCATACTTCTTAGTCTAACATACAGGTAGTTTCTCATCTTCAAAGCATCCTCAACACTTTGAATCGCACTTTGGTCATCAATTACATAGTGTGGTTTCTTGTTCAAATCACAAGAAGTAGCTAACACCACAACTGACAATATAGCGAATAATAATTTCTTCATATTTCTATTCAATTAAAAAGTTAATTCAATACCAAATGAATACTGTCTTGAGTTAGGATAGTTACCCATTTGAAGGTTTGAGTCAACCTCAGGATCATAACCTGTATAATTAGTAAATGTCAACAAGTTTCTACCAATAGCATATACTCTAACACCTGCCAAGAATCCAGTCTTTTTCATCCAAGATTTAGGTAGAGAGTATGAAACTTGTAGATGTTTTAGACGAACAAATGAAGCGTTCTCAAGAAGGTGAGTATCAAACTCTAGAGCCTCGCCAGCTGCTGGAATTCTAGTAACATCACCAGGTTTTTGCCACATATCCAACATATCAACAGATTGGTTTGAATCTGTTGCAAAGTTTGAGTTCTCAATAAAATATCTTGTATTAGATAGAGTCCATTTACCAAATACTCCAGAGAAGTTAGCATTTACTGATAGACCTTTCCATGCAAAATCCAATTGCAAACCAGCTGCATATGGAGCATAACGTTGTTTACCGGTAAATACAGCGTCATCCTCACTGAATACATTGGTCAATTTACCATCTTTTGTATACCATAATTGTTTACCGTTTGCAGGATCTACACCAGCCCATCTTGTATAGAAGAACTCACCAAGTGGATAACCAACATTGTATTTGATACCAGTGTTAGGAACAATAAACTCATCTCTACCACCAAACAACTTGGTAATCTCATTGCTGTTGTAGTTGAATGTACCTCTTACGTTAAAGCTAATGTCTCTTGTGTTTACAACATCAAAGCTCAAAGTAACATCAATACCTTGGTTTTTCATGTTACCAACGTTACCCCAACCACCAGAGAAACCTGTAGAGTATGAATAAGGAATCTCCATCAACATATCTCTAGTCTCTTTGTTGTAGTACTCTAGCTCAACATCCATAAAGTTGAACAATCTTGCGTTAACACCAACACTCAAAGTAGCAACAGTCTCCCAAGTCAAATCTGGGTTAGCAACTTGTGATAGACCCCATGAAGCCTCACCACCATAAATGCTGCTTGTACCAACCATACCGTTAGCCAAATACTCACTGATACCAGCATTACCTGTAATACCATAAGAAGCTCTAACCTGTAGTTTGTTTACCCAATCTACATCTTTCATAAAGTTCTCTTTCTTAGCATTCCAGCTAGCACCAAAAGAGTAGAAGTTTGCATATCTCTTGTTCTCACCAAATAGAGATGAACCATCTCTTCTGTATGATGCCTCAAAGAAATATTTGTCGTTGAAATCGTAGTTCAAACGTGCAAAATATGAATTGAACACAGACTCGTTAAAGCTGTATGAAGGTTTTACTGGAGTTACACCTTGATGAACACCTGCTGTTCTGTTGTCAGCCAAATCAGAAGACTCAGCACCAAATGACTCATATTTGTTTACAATAGCCTCTTGACCACCAAGAACTACAAAATGATGTTTCTCTGCAATATCAAATTTGTACTCAATAGTGTTTGTAGCAGTTAGACCATAGCTTCTAGCGAAATCCTCCCATGCACCAGTGCTTGAAGCAAAAGCTCCAAGAGGATCACTAAGTACTTTACCACTGTTTCTGTAATCGAAACCCTCAAGAGCTTGAGCTGCTCTAATAGTAAGACCTTTTAGAGGAGTAATCTCTTGGTAAGTATTACCATTCAATCTTATGTAATTAGTTGCTCTTGGTTGCCACTCGTTAAGGTAGTAATAGTTATAAGTACCCATATCAGTGATGTAATCTTGCTCTTCTCCGTAGCCTAAGAAGTTGCCATTAGCATCTGTAAGAATCTCATAAGGAACTGCATATGGAAGGTTCCAGTCT
>CALCUQ010000022.1 GCA_937906795.1 uncultured Bacteroidales bacterium
AGACATAGGGTTGTACCAGCTGTTACCAGTTGTATAACCTTGAGTTCTTGACTCTTGATATGTTAACGCCAAGTTGATACCAATTTTTAACCAATCAGTAAGTTTGCTGTTTAGGTTAGATCTTACAGAGTATCTTGTCATGAATGAGTTAGGCTCAATACCTGTTTGATCAAAGAAACCTAATGATACGTAGTAATCAGTTTTTTGAGTTCTACCAGAAATTGACAAGTCTGCACTTACTGTAGGAGCACTCTCGTTAAGAATCCAGTCTCTCCAATCGATACCAATATTATTTTTTAGACGGAACTCTTTCAAATCTTGGAAATCTTTGTTGTATTTAAGAGCAGGGTCAATCATCTCTCTCAATTGGAAATATTGAGCAGAGTTACACATCTCAACTGGGTTACCAGCAACCTCAGAGATACCGTATTGAGCACTCATTTTAATAACCGGACGCTCAGAAGTACCTTTTTTAGTTGTAATGTATACAACACCGTTAGCTGCACGAGAACCGTAGATAGCTGTTGCAGACGCATCTTTCAATACTGTAATATTCTCAATATCGTTAGAGTTCAATGTTGTAAAGATTGATGAGCTTACAGGTGAACCATCAAGCACAAACAAAGGAGTGTTACTTGCATTGATAGAGTTAACACCACGAAGACGCATAGACACTTGTGCTGTAGGCTCTCCAGAAGAAGTAAATACTTGCAAACCTGCTACTTGTCCTTGAAGTGCATCACCGGCACTTGCTACAGGTCTGTTCTCAAATACTTTTTTCTTAACTGTTGTTGCTGCACCTACAACTGAACTGATTTTCTTAGCAGAACCGTAACCAACAACTACGGTCTCCTCCAATAGTACAGCATCTTGTTGCATTACAACATTAACAACACTCTTACCATTTACCGCAATCTCTTGTGTTACATAATTTAGGTAAGAAAATACAAGAGTAGCATTTGAAGGGCACGAAATCTGATAATTACCGTCAAGATCGGTAACTACACCCTCTGTACTACCTTTTACCTGAACACCTGCTCCAATAAGAGGGGTGTTGTCAGCAGCATCTGTCACAGTTCCTTTAACTTGTATGTTTTGTGCGTTTACCAAACCACAAGACAATACAACGAAAAGAGCTGCTAGAAACAATTTGACACTTTTCATGTAATTAATTTTTAAGGTTAATATTAAATAAATCGTAGGTTTTCTTTTATAGTTTCCACCATTTTACCAAAATGATAGAAGTGGCAAATATAGTAATAAATTTTAATTCAAATAATTTTTTTAAAAAATTCAAATTGCTGATTTTCTAAAAGTTTTAAACTTTTAACAAGCTAAAAGTAAAATATTTAAAAATAATATACCCAAAACTAAAATAAATAAACAATTAGAATAATAAAAGATTTAAACAATAACTTAAAATTTTCTTAACTGCAAACTCTTTTCATCTGCTATAAATACACAGATTCCTTTCTTTTTGTAAGTAAAAGTGCAAGAAAACTGCTTCTTCACAAGTAAGTTTAATGATAAAAAACTTGTCGGGAAGGAAAATAAATAAGTAACATCCAATTCTTCAATAAATTATAAGATAAAAAATCCGGAAGAGGTATTTTTGGAGGTTTAAGGTTAATCGCAGTAAAAAAAACCTACAAAAATTATAATATTAACCTTAAACAAAAACCTTTATGAGAAAAGTAAAGTTTTTTTTAGCAGTACTTTCTTTGTTTGCCGTTAGTTTTGCTGCTGCGCAAAACATAACAGTAAAAGGTACTGTTAGCGACGCTTCTGACAATGCTCCACTTATAGGAGCTGGTGTTCAGGTAAAAGGTAGTGCAGAGGGTACAGTTACCGATCTTGACGGTAATTATCAGATTTCATGCCCTTCAAATGCTACTCTTGTATTCACTTATCTTAACTATGCAACTCAGGAGATTGCAGTTAATGGAAAGGCTGTTGTTAACGTAGCTATGCAACAAGACGCCTTGCGTTTGGATGATGTGCTTGTTGTTGCATATGGTACAGTTAAAAGAGAGGCCAAAACCGGTTCCGTAACAACTGTTACCGGTGATGCAATCTCTGAGGCTCCAGTATCTTCTGTAGATAAAATGCTGGCAGGTAAAATGGCTGGTGTACAAATTACATCATCTACAGGCCAACCAGGAGCATCATCAGACATTAGAGTACGTGGTACATCATCTATTAATGCCGGAAATAATCCTCTTTGGGTTGTGGATGGTATTCCTGTAATGAGTGGTAACCAAACTTATTTCACAAATACAGGTAATGCTATTGCTACAATAAACCCTAATGATATTGAGTCAATTACAGTGTTAAAAGATGCAGCCGCAGCTTCTGTTTACGGATCTCGTGCAGCAAATGGTGTTATTCTTGTAACCACAAAAAGTGGAAAACAAGGCAAGGCTAAATTTTCTGCAAGAGCAAAGTTTGGAGTATCACAGCTTGCCAACGATAACGGATTTGGTGTTATGTCGGGAGAACAATTATTGGAGTATCAAAGAGTTGCAGCCATAAATGCTGGATTTAACCCAGATGATCCAAAAAGTTCATACTACAGACCAGCATCACTACTCGCACAGGGTTCTACAGACTGGATTGACCATGTTAGCCGTTATGGTAAAATGCAAGAATATGAAGTAAATGCATCTGCCGGTTCTGCAAAAAGCAGATTCTATACATCTTTAACATACCACAAAAACGAAGGTGTATTCTATGGAATTGATTTTGAAAAATTCACATTCCGCGTAAATGCAGACCACAAATTAGGAGAAAAACTTGAGGCTGGTGCAAGAATCAATGCTGCATATACCAAAGCTAATGATGTACCTATGCAGTCACTTTATTATTCAAACCCACTATTTGCCGGTTCAATGATTCTTCCATGGCTTTTTCTAAGCTTTCTTTGGAATTCTTATTGACGGGGGTTCCAACAAATTGATGGAAAAGAGCTCCCATA
>CALCUQ010000023.1 GCA_937906795.1 uncultured Bacteroidales bacterium
TATCCCAAGTGCTCACAATGGTCAAGACCAATATTGGTTATTACCGATACCAGCGGATTTATAATATTGGTAGAATCCAGTCTTCCTCCAAGTCCACACTCTATAATTGCAATATCCACATTACTGGCTGCAAAATAATCAAAAGCCAACGCAGTAGTAATTTCAAAATAACTGGCACCTACCTCCTCCAGCTTGTCTTTATATTTGTCAATGAAATTATACACAAACTCCAAAGGAACCTTTTCACCATTTATTTTTACCCTCTCTCTATAATCTACCAGATGAGGAGAAGTATATAAACCCACTTTTAATGGTGAACCATCTTCTTTGACAAATTGCATTAATACAGAAGAGAGAAAATGGCTTGTTGAACCCTTTCCATTTGTACCTGCCACATGAACAGATTTAAATTTTGCACTTGGGTTTCCCATAATTGTATCTATGTCTCTCATAGACTCAACCCCAGGTTTATAGGCAACCTTACCATGCTTTTGAAAAGATGGAATTCTATTTAGAAACTCTTCTATCTCTTTAATTCTGTTATCCGACAACATATATAAATCATTTGATATGCAAATTTACAATCTCTTTAAAAGTTTCAAAAGAAAAAATAGAATCAACAATAGATGTATCCAAATTAAGGAAATCACCTAGGTCAATAAAGGAAGATGGGCAACCTGCAATCTGGCAGCATGATCTTAGTCTGCTTCTGGACTGAGTGATTCTCAAGAATATAATACCCACACTCAATGGGTAATGTTTTCCTGCCAATACAAAGACATTCTTTCCATTATAGTGAGAATTCAAACTCGACACAATATTGTCATTTACAGGATTAAGTATCTCAATGGAACATTTGATAATATCTCTTGTTGCTTGTAATTGAACAACCTTGCTTGTAGAAATTACATTAGGATCAATTTTTAAAAGGGTACGATTCCAATAGATGAAATTCTTTTTAATACCGTAAAAGAATTTGCGGGCTATGCCAATATTTTCTGAAGAAAAAATAATTTTAAAAGAACTGCGGGAGATTGCAAAGTCATTTACCCTTATTTTATAGAATATAGAGAACCTTTTGATAACAAGAAGCAAGACAAATATTGGAAAGAGATTTCCGGAGACGTTCTCAATATTTGACATATAAAATTCCGAGTAAAAACAACGCATCTGCCACAGTTCTGATAGTGATGCAATATTAAAAAGGATAAAGGATTTGTCGGGGACAAAAAGTAAAAAAAATACATTTAAAATATAATTGCTCCAATCAAAAAAAAGAAGTAAATTTGCTCTATTGTGTGCACGCACAATTATAAAATTGGAAAAACTTTAAAATCAAATACTTATGATTCTATTCTTTAGTACCCCAACCGGTACAGTATTGGGTGTTAAGACACAACAAGTGCTTTCTGCAGAAAATGTTGATGCATTAAAGTGGCTTTTTGGAAATGCTCAGGTAATTTCTAACAACAACAATCAACCTGCGAGCAATGTAAAAGGCACATATATTGGTCCAAGAAGAGAAATGATTACCCCTTGGAGCACAACTGCCGTTGAAATTACCCAGAACATGAATATCAGTGGCATTGAAAGAATTGAGGAATTCTTCCCTGTTAGCAACAGCAATGAGCAGGAACCCCAATATGACAAAATGCTACAAAGATTATACAAAGAATTGGACCAGCAGATATATACAATTGACAAACAACCTGAGCCTGTAATTTACATTGATGATTTTGAGACATATAACAAACAGGAGGGTTTGGCTCTGAATCCAGAGGAAATAGAGTATCTTAAAGGTCTTAGCAAAAAAATTGGAAGAGGCTTGACAGACAGCGAGGTATTTGGTTTCTCTCAAGTAAACAGTGAGCACTGCCGCCATAAAATATTCAATGGAGTATTTATTATTGATGGTAAAGAGATGGAAAGCTCTTTGTTCAAAATGATCAAAAAGACAAGTAATGAGAATCCAAACCTTATAGTTAGTGCATACAAAGACAATTGTGCTTTTCTGGAGGGTCCTAAAGTTGGATTGTTCCACCCAACAAGTGGCAGCCAGCCTTCTGAATTTATCATTAAAGAGGAAGATACCGTTATTTCTCTAAAAGCAGAGACTCACAACTTCCCTACTACTGTTGAGCCATTCAATGGAGCTGCTACAGGAAGTGGAGGAGAGATCAGAGATAGAATTGCAGGTGGAAAAGGAAGTTTCCCTATTGCAGGTACAGCTTGCTATATGACTTCATACCCAAGATTCAACAAAGGTGTTGAGGCTACAGCAGGTATCAACAATCATTTGAGCACAGATAAAAAAGGTGAAGGTGCAGCTGATTTGCAGGATCCATCTTGCGTAGCAGCAATGGCAATTGAAAGAGATTGGGAAAAGAGCGAGCCAAGACAATGGCTATATCAGAGTCCTCAAGAGATTCTTACTAAAGCATCCAACGGTGCCAGCGATTTTGGTAACAAATTTGGACAATGTATAATTTGCGGAAGTTTGCTTACCGCTGAATATGACGGCACAGCTGAACAAACTGCCAAATATGCATTGGCAGCACCAAAGAGAAAATTTGGATTTGACAAAGTTATAATGCTTGCAGGTGGAGTAGGTTATGCTAAAAAACGCGATGCATTAAAAGAATCACCTGCTGTTGGAGATAAAGTTGTATTGCTTGGAGGTGACAACTATAGAATTGGAATGGGCGGCGGTGCTGTAAGTAGTGTGGATACAGGCCAATACGCAAATGCAATTGAGCTTAATGCAATCCAAAGATCCAATCCGGA
>CALCUQ010000024.1 GCA_937906795.1 uncultured Bacteroidales bacterium
GTCGTGCAACCTCCTTGCGGGGGCTCTTCATAAGCTCAAACTCAACAAGATCCTGAATCTCCTCCACATGCATCTGCTCCTTGCCCCTGCAAGCAATCCTGTCGGTAATTTTTTTGATGAGTTCCTCATCTTCGCCACCATCGCTATGCAACATGGCCTTACGGATTGCCGCTGCAATCTTGGCCTCATTGAAACCTACAATACGGCCATCTCTCTTAATAACAGTCTGTATCATATACCCTATATAATTAAATAATCTTGCGGAATACCACTATCTCTGATTTATCAAAGATTTACCAGGCTCTATAACCCGAGAGCCAACTGACATTGAGTTCCGGCAGGTCTTCTGGCTCGTTCCTCCCCTTGATGCCTTCTCGTTCCTTGCAGAACAATGGCCATTGAAAATCAACGGGATACTACGGAACTCACAGCAGCGGCGTCTGCTCAGGATTCACACCTGATTCCCTATTAACCTGTCACTACGGAGAGTAATGACAGATACCGTTTCATGACAAAGTTAACAAATAATATTATAAAAAAATAAGGGAAACACTAATAAATGTTCCCCTTATTGACTTTACGGCTTGAATTTAAGCTATTCCATACAATTAACCCTCAAAATATCCCGAAGAAATTTTTGAAAACTCCTCCTCTGTAATTATCACACAATTGCCACAGAAAGAGGCTCCCATCTCTATACAAATTTTGTTTGTCTTGAGATTGCCTGTAAAATTCGCTGTGCTCTTCAAGGTAATTGCATCTCTTGAGCAGAATTCGCCCTCAATATTTCCCCATATATCGGCACATGCACAAATTATATTTCCCCTTACTACGGCACCCTCTCCCACAACCAGCTTTCCACTGGTAACCATATCCCCCTCAAAATTACCGTCAATTCTCATATCAGATTTTGATACAAGACTTCCTTTTACCTCAGTACCCGCAGATATGCGGCTCACTTCATTTATTGAAGGAGAAACATCGTGCTTAGCCATAATTCAATATTTTAAAGTTAAAAATATATTTTCTACTG
>CALCUQ010000025.1 GCA_937906795.1 uncultured Bacteroidales bacterium
GGGTGAATTGAGTGGTGGAGAAATAAAAAGGGTTGCTATAGCATGTATGTTGGCTCAAAAACCTGAATTTCTTGTTATGGATGAGCCTACCAATCACCTTGATATGGACAGTATTGAGTATCTGGAGGATTATTTGTCAAAGCAGCGGTGTACTCTTTTGATGGTTACTCACGACAGATATTTTTTAGATAGGGTATGTAACCAGATATTGGAGATGGCTGATGGTACATTATATTCATACAATGGTAACTATTCTTATTTTCTGGAAAAAAGGGAAGAAAGACTGGTTAATATGAATGCTCAAATAGACAGGGCGAGAAATCTGCTTAGAACAGAATTGGATTGGATGCGCAGGATGCCTTGTGCCAGAGGGACAAAAGCTAAATACAGGGTTAATGCTTTTTATGACCTTCAACAAAAGGCACAGCAAAAGGTAGTTGAATCCAATATGAGCATTAATGTTGGTATGCAAAGGCTGGGTAAGAAAATAATCAATTGTAAAAATCTTGGTTTCACCTGGGAGAATTGGACTGCTCTTAAAGATTTTACATACAATTACATTCCGGGAGAAAAGATTGGTGTAGTGGGAAATAATGGGGTAGGCAAATCTACTTTCCTTAATTTAATGACAGGTCTTCTTAAGCCAACAGCCGGTGAGATTGAAACGGGTGAGACTGTAAGATTTGGCTATTATAAGCAAGAAGGTATTTCATTTGATCCTAATGATACTGTGATTGACGCGGTTAGGGAAATTGCAGAGGTTGTAACCTTGGGTGATGGTAAAAATGTACCGGTAACAACTTTTTTGAACTATTTTCTTTTTCCACCAAACATGCATTATACAAAGATTGAAAAATTGAGTGGTGGTGAAAAAAGGAGACTATATCTGCTGACAGTTCTTATGAAATCTCCTAATTTCCTTATTCTGGATGAGCCTACCAACGATTTGGATATTTTAACTTTAAATGTTTTGGAGGAGTATCTCAAATCATTTAACGGCTCTGTGCTGATAGTTTCTCATGACAGGTTCTTTTTAGATAAAATATGTGATCATCTTTTTGTCTTTGAGGGAGAGGGTATTGTAAAAGATTTTATTGGAAGCTACTCTGATTATAGGGAATATATTAAGGAAAAGGAGAGAGAAAAAAGGGCAATGCTTAAGCAAAACCAGCCTAAGGGGCAGAAACAGAAGGAATTTGTTGCAAGTGATAAAGTAAAGGAGACAAAAAGAAAACTTACTTATAAAGAGAAGAAGGAGTTTGAGCAACTGGAGGTTGAAATTGCTGCATTGGAACAAGAGAAAAAAGAACTTGAGAACAGTTTGCAGGGGGGACAACTTACCCCATCACAGTTGCAGGAAGCCTCTGTGAGGATTGGGGTTGTTATTCAAGAGCTTGATGAAAAGGGATTCAGGTGGCTTGAACTTAGCGAATATGCTATATAAAAAACTTGTTCACTTTAGACAATGCCTGTGGAAGGGCAAACACAACAACTCTGTCATAAGGCTTGATATGAGTTTGAGGTGTTGCCATAAAACTTGATGTGCCCCTTATTATACCGCCAATAATTGCCTCTTTTGGAAAGTGAAGCTCTTCTATAGGTTTCTTAGTTATAGCACTGCTTGGATTAACAATGAATTCAAGTACCTCTGCATCTGAACCATTAAGACATTTGATAGATCTTACTTTATTGCTGAGTGTAAAGCGGAATATTCTTCCTGCAGTAATCAGTTTCTTATTGATAACTGCATCAACACCCATTCCCTCTGCAAGTTTTATATATTCTATATTTTCTACCTCTGCAATTGTTTTTGGAACGCCCATCTTTTTAGCGGCCACGCAGGAAAGGATATTTGTTTCGGAATTGCTGGTTACAGCAACAAAAGCATCGTATTGTTTTAAATCTTCCTCCAGCAAAAGGTCTGAATTCCTTCCATCACCATTGATTACAAGAACTTTATCAAGTGTTTGTGCAAGGTATTCACAACGTTCTGGGCGAGATTCTATAATTTTTATGTTTTCAGTAACTGGACGCATTTTTTTTGCAAGCATTTCGCCAATGCTTCCTCCTCCAACAATCATCAGACTTTTAATCTCTATCTCATTTTTGCCTGAGTAACTCATTGCCTCTTTTACACCATCCCTTGTACATATAACAAAAACTATATCATCCTGAATGAATTTAGTTTCTGGAGATGGGATAATTGTTACGGAGTTTCTGGCTATTGCAACGGTCTGGAACTGGCTTTCTCCCTGGTAAGAACATATATCTGATACTTGTTTGTCTATAAGTGGGGCACCTTCATCCAATCTGAAAACTACCATTTGCAGCATTCCTCTGGCAAACTCCATAAATTCAGAAGTTCCAGTCTGGCGAAGCAGGTCTGCAATTTCATATGAAGCAATTTTCTCTGGGTAAAACAACAGGTCAATGCCTAATTCGGTAAACATAAGTTTGTTTACGTGGTGCATATATTCGTCATTGTTTACGCGGGCAGTTACTTTTTTGCTCCCCAGCTTCTTTGCAAGAAGTGCACTCAATATGTTTACATCCTGTTGTTGTGCCGGACTGACTGCAATAAAAAGGTCTGCATTTTCTGCACCGGCCTGTTTAAGGGTCTCTATTGAGGTTGGCTGACCTTGTACAGTTATAACATCGGCAATTTCTGACAGCTTGTTAAGTCTGTTTGGATCATTGTCTATAA
>CALCUQ010000026.1 GCA_937906795.1 uncultured Bacteroidales bacterium
GCAATCTTAATCAAAAGTTTTGATCTCTCTTGTAGTGATTTACCATATAGATTTACAGCACCATACTCAGTAATGATCCAGTGAACGTGGCTTCTTGTTGTAACAACACCAGCACCAGGAGTAAGGGTAGGAACAATTTTACTTACACCTTTATTTGTCATAGATGGCATAGCTACAATAGCTTTTCCTCCCTCAGACATAGATGCACCAAAAATAAAGTTAACTTGTCCACCTACACCCGAATATAGTTTTGTACCAAGTGAATCTGCACAAATCTGACCGGTGATATCAATTTGTAGAGCAGAGTTGATAGCTGTTGCTTTAGGGTTTTTGGCAATGATATATGGGTTGTTTGTATATTTTACATCCATCATTTTTACCATTGGATTATCATCGATAAAGTCATATACATTTTGAGAACCCATTAGGAATGTAGAAACAATCTTGCCTTTGTCAGTTACTTTGCATGCACCGTTTATAACGCCTCTTTCAACTAGTGGAAGAACACCGTCTGCAAACATCTCTGTGTGAATACCCAAATTTTTATGGTATCTCAATTGTGCCAATACAGCGTTAGGAATAGCACCGATACCCATTTGAAGTGTAGCACCGTCTTCAATAAGAGAAGCACAGTTTTTACCAATTTGAATCTCCAAATCAGATGGCTCTGCAAAGTGAGCTGGCATAAGTGGCTCGTCATATTGTACAAAATGGTCAATTGAACTTGCAGGAATAAGAGCATCGCCAAATGCACGTGGAACGTGTTTGTTCACTACTGCAATAACCTCTCTTGCACACTCAATTGCTGCCAAGGTTGCATCTACAGAAGTACCTAAAGAAACGTATCCATGTTTGTCGGGAGGAGAAACCTGAATCATTGCAACATCGCAAGGAAGGATTCCTGTTCTGTACAATTTTTGAGTCTCATTAAGGAATACCGGAATGTAATCTGAGTAACCAGACTGAACACTTTGTCTAACGTTACCTCCAACAAAGAATGCCTGATGGAAGAAAATACCCTCGTATTTAGGGTCGGTATATTTTGCCTCTCCCTCTGTGTGAAGGTGGTGAATCTTAACGTCTCTAAGCTCGCCTGCATCACCTCTTCTACATAATGCGTCAATTAGAATCTTAGGTGAGCTGGCAACACTGCTAAAGTGAATGTGGTCTCCTGAATGAACGTAACTTACGGCTTCATCTGGAGTGATGTAGTGAATTTTAGTGTACATTATTGTGTTTTATTATAAATTTATAATTAATTCGGTTTTCAATAACTACAAATATAAGAAATAAATATACATAAGAGAAAATTTTTAAGCATGCGGAATACATAAATAGTACTTTTGATTTCTTTGTTGTATCTTTGAAGTTTGTATGCCTGTAGTAACTGTAATAAGCGATTGGAACAATAAGGATTATTATCTTCCTATTTTAAAAGGGAGATTGTATTCTTTGTTTTCGAGTACAGCAGATGGGTTGAAAAATATTGTAATAGAACCTCTTACAATGTCAATTACCCCATTTGATGTGCCCCAGGGGGCTTTTATTCTTAAAAATTCGTTCAAAAGTTTTCCAATAGGTTCCATACACATTCTTGCTGTAAATAGTGAGCCATCTGTTGAGATGCCAAATATAATAGCTTATTATAGAGGACATTGGATAATTTCCAGAAATGATGGCAGGTTTTCTCATATATTTGGAGCAAAAGTTTTGAGTGAAGGAGAGGTTAAAGGGTATGAGCTTCCTCTTCCCGACGAATATTCTACATATATGGCGTGTGACCAGTATGTATATGCTATAGAATTGATAAGCAGGGGAGATGTGGTGGGTACTCTTAAGGAGTGTGAGATTAAAACAGTGGGTGGAGTTTATCCTACAATAATGGAAGACAAGATTATAGGCAGGGTAATTTATATAGATTCATACGGAAATGCAATTACAAACATTTCTAAGAATACTTTTGTGAGATGGTATTCTGTGTGGGGTGCCAAACATGATGGGGAGCCCCAATATACAATATATGTGCAAGGTCCGTACCTTAATTTGCATTCGATACACAATACATATACAGATGTTCCTGTTGGAGAGAATATTGCAGTATTCAATTCTGCAGGCTGGCTTGAATTTGCAATAAACGGCGGAAATTTCAGTAAAGTGGAGAGTGTGGATGTAAATGCAGAAATAACAATCAGATTTTTTTAACATATAACAGATATGGGAAAAGACAGAAGCAAAGAGTTGGCTGCCTTTGAAAGGGTGCTTGATATAATGGACAGATTAAGAGAGGAGTGTCCATGGGATAGAAAACAGACTTTTGAAACTTTAAGACCGCAGACTATAGAGGAGACATACGAGCTTAGCGATGCACTTATGAACAATGATTTGCAGGAGGTTTCCAAAGAACTGGGGGATTTGTTGCTGCATGTTGTCTTTTATGCAAAAATGGGAAGTGAAAAGGGGGTTTTTGACATTACAGATGTTATGGACAGAATGTGCAATAAACTAATCTACAGACACCCCCATGTATTTGGGACAACAGAAGTAAAGGATGCTGAGCAAGTTGTGAAGAATTGGGAGCAGCTAAAAACTGCAGAGAAAGATGGAAACAAGAGAGTTCTTAGTGGAGTGCCCGAGAGTATGCCATCTATAATCAAAGCATACAGAATGCAAGACAAGGCAAGAGCAGTAGGTTTTGATTGGGCTGAAAAAGAGCAGGTGTGGGATAAAGTAAAAGAGGAGATTGCAGAGTTTGAGTGCGAACTTAAGAGTTTGGATGCACAGAAAGAGACTATCGGGGAAGAAAAATATAAATCCTTGGCAGAAGGGGAGTTGGGAGATCTTATTTTTTCTATAATAAATGCAGCAAGATTGTATGATCTTAATCCCGACACAGCTTTGGAGGCAACCTGTAAAAAATTCAGAAGACGTTTTACATATCTTGAAGAGAAAACCATTAGGGCAGGAAAAAACCTTAAGGATATGACATTGGAGCAGATGGATGAGATTTGGAATGAGGCAAAAACTCTTGAAAAATAGTATGGAGAGCTGGCAGGAAAGGACAGCTATTCTTTTAGGTGAGGATAGCCTGAAAAATTTGAATGGTAAAAGGGTTTTGATTGTTGGAGTAGGTGGGGTTGGAGCGTATGCAGCAGAGATGTTATGCAGGGCTGGGGTAGGTAATCTTGTATTGCTGGACAATGATGTTGTAAATCTGTCAAATAAGAACAGGCAATTGATAGCCTTGGACAGTACAATTGGATTGCCAAAGTGTGACGTGCTTGCACACAGACTCAAAGATATAAATTCAGAATTGAATCTGGAAACAGTCTGCCAGTATCTTGAGAGAGAGAATGTTGAGCAGTTGTTTGCATCTGTTGGATGTGTGGATTATGTTGTAGATGCCATAGATACTCTTGCACCTAAGATTAGCCTTATCAAATACTGCTACAATAATAAGATACCTTTTGTATCATCTATGGGGTCTGGGGCAAAAATGGATGTTACTAAAATCAGGATTGCAGATATATCAAAGTCGTATAATTGTCCGTTGGCATATATGCTCAGGAAAAAATTGAGGAAAGAGGGTATAAATAAAGGATTTAAGGTTGTTTTTTCTGAGGAGTTGCCAAATAAGGATGCTATTGTTCCAATGGAGGAGAGAAATAAAAAAAGCCAGGTTGGAACAATTTCTTATTTGCCGGCAGTTTTTGGATGTGCTTGTGCTCAGGCTGCAATTGAATATCTTGTAAATGCAAATATTGATAATTAGATAAAATTAAATAACTTTGCGTGTTATGCCGCATAATGCGTGCAGCTGAAAGTCAAAGGTGAATATAATGCAGATAACAGTTAGAGAAGTTAGTAACAAAAAGGAGTTTAAAGCCTTCTATCAATTTCAAAATAAGCTATATAGAGATTGTAAGGCTTATGTACCCTCTTTGGATGTAGACCAGAAGAGTTCATTGCAGAATGATCCTGCATTAAAATATTGTAAAAGAAAACTTTTTTTGGCATATAAAGACAATAGGGTTGTTGGCAGGATTCAAGCTATTATAAATCCAAGATATAACGAATATTATAACAGAAAAAGGTTACGTTTTGGATGGTTTGATTTTGAGAATGATGTAAATATTGCAAAGGCGTTGCTTGATGCTGCCCAGCAGTGGGGTAAGGAGCAGGGAATGGAGCAGATGCATGGCCCGTTGGCATATAATACCTTAGGACGACAAGGTATGCTTATTGAGGGGTTTGAGAATACTCCTCCAACTAACTGTCTGTACAATCATTCTTATTATGTAAGTGCAATGGAGCAGTTGGGCTTTGAAAAGGAAGTTGATTGGATACAATATAAACTAAAGGCGTCACAAGGAGTACCGGAAAAGCTTCAGAGAATTTCTGATATGCTTTTGAAAAGATACAATTTGCGTATCCTTGACATTAAAACAATAAAGGGAGAATTTAAAGACAGATTGGTTAAGAGATTCTTTACAATTTATAATGAGAGTTTTAAAACTGTTCCAAATTTCATCCCTTTTACAGAGGAGGAGATGACCAAGACCGGCAATGCATACTTCAAACTCCTTAGAGAAGAACTTACATGCCTTGTTATGGATGAGAATGATGATATTGCGGCATTTGGATTGTGTTTCCCATCTTTGTCTGAGGCATTTAAAAAAGCAAAAGGAAAACTTTTCCCATTTGGATGGTATCATATATTAAAAGGTTATAGAAAGTACAATACAATAGACCTTATGTTAATAGGATCAAACCCAGAGTGGGCATCTAAAGGTTTGTCTGCAATTTACCATAACAATTTGGCTACAAGTTTTAAGGTTCATGATATTGATGTTGCAATTACAAATCCACAGGTTGATGATAATGTAGCTGCAATTAAAGTGTGGGAAAGTTATGACCATGAGCCTTATATGAGAAGACGTTGTTGGATAAAAGAAATTAAATAGATAAAAATATATGAGTGAGAATTCTTTAATTGACAAAATTCAGGGTTTGCACGAGAAGTTTGCTAAACTGCAGGAACAGATTACTGATCCTGAGCTTATGAACGATATGAAGAAATATGTGCAACTTAACAAGGAGTACAAAGAACTTGCCCCAATTCTTGAGGCCGGTTCAAAATATAAAAAGATGGTTGAAGATTATGAGGCAGCCAAGGATATCCTTCAAAATGAGAAAGATGAGGAGCTTAGAGAGATGGCAAAAGAGGAAGTTGCTTCTTTGGAAGAGAATATGGTGACGGACGAGAACGGAGTTGCCCTTCTTGATTTGTCGGAAGAGGATATTGCCAGTCTTGACAGCGAATATGTAGAGATGGGTGATTTATATACGGATGTGGTAATGGATGTGGAAAATAATGGAGAGTTGAGTGCTTTTATCAGTGAAACAGTTGAAAGTGCGGATGTGGAAGCACAGCTTGCCGCACAGGAAACTACAGGGGAAGATGTCAGTGCACAGTTAGGGGAAGATGGGCTTACGGCAGAAAACGAAACCATTGATGAAGTTCCGGGAGAAGCTGTTTTTACTTCTTCGGGTGCAGTTAACAATTTGGCCGATGCAAAGCTTTTAAAAGAACAAACCAGAGCAAGAAATAATGAAAATCTGCTGGATATTATCAATAATGAGAATCTTTCCGAAGTACAGAAAACGGAAGCGATTCAGACAATGATTGCATTGACGGATATTGCAGAGCGGGAAATGTCGGCAGAAATTCTTTTGGAAGCAAAGGGCTTTGAGAATGCGGTAGTCAGCATTACGGGAAGCAGTGCAGACGTTTGTGTGGCAGTTTCCGAGCTTACGGAAGTACAATGTGCACAGATTATTGATATTGTTCAAAGAAAAACAGGTATTGCTGCGGAAATTATTGTAATTACCCCCACGCAGTCCTAAAAAGAATGGATGATTTTTACACAAATATGTGATAATATATTATGTTAGAGGGCAAATGTCCGAAGAAAAAAGTACGTAAAAGAACAGTAGAAAGGAAGTACCTTATGAAGAGAGTATTTTTGGTAGTA
>CALCUQ010000027.1 GCA_937906795.1 uncultured Bacteroidales bacterium
CTGGACAAACGGCATAGACGCGTTTGAAATCCTTTCCGTGGTCTATTTCCCATTTGTCAGAAAAGAAAGACAAAAGAGGAATGGTAAAAGCCAAGGCAACACTAATACCTATCACCTCTACGGTGATATACCATTTATTCCGGAACAGGAAACGCAAGTATTCAATCATGATTATATAAGGTTTGTAAAGTTTTATTACACTTTTTATTAAAATTAATGTTAAACACATATATACTAACAAAACCATGCCAAGAAGGGTATTACCCTTATTTTATGCAAGTTACACATTTCTTGAAAAGGAAAAACTGTAAAGTTTCCTTACATTTATAAAATATGTAAAGTCTGAAGAATCTAGGATTATATACGATTCTGCAGCTTAAGTCTTTTAACCTTCTAATTTTATTACAGAGTTCTACAAATAAAAATCATAGGCGTTTAGTGCCTATTAGTAGTTAAACGCTATTTATGTTTCGCCATGAAGTATCTTTTTAGGTTGATAAAGATAATTTTTTGCATTCCTGTGTAGGAGGCTGACTAATTGAATTTATAATTATTTTTGTCCAAATTGCTGTAGTTTTTTGGAGGGTTTGTTGTTTAACGTAGAAAACAAATCCCAATAACCTGATTTATGGAAAACAACGAGAAAGAATTTGCGCGAATTGTAAGGGAGAACAAAAGGAGAATCTACACGGTCTGCTATATGTTCTCCAAGGATACTGAGCAGGTGAATGATTTGTTCCAGGATATACTTATAAATATCTGGAACGGCCTCAAGTCTTTTGAGGGAGACAGGCACCTGAGCACCTGGATATGGAAGGTGAGCCTGAATACCTGCATCAATTACACCAAAAAGAAGAAAAAGGAGATTCCAACCCTGCCTCTGGATGTAAGCTTTAATCTGTATGAGGATACCGATGATGATTCCATGCAGATAAAGCAGCTCTACAACAGGATCAACAAGCTTGGATTCATTGACAGGAGTATAATCCTTATGTGGCTTGAGAATATGAGTTACGATGATATTGGTACCATTTTGGGAATCACTGCAAAGAATGTTTCCGTAAAATTGGTGAGGATTAGGGAAAAGTTAAAACAAATGTAGAACCTTAAAAAACAGAGCAAGATGAACAATAAAGATAATTTTGAAATATCTCATGAGCTTGAGCAGATGCGTGAGCAGTTCAATATCCTTTCCAGGAGATTGGATGAGCAGAATATTGTTACAGATGGTATTCTTCGCTCCTGTGCCAGAGAAAAAATGGAGAAATATAACCGTCATGCCATTTGGGTCCCAATGGTTGCATGGATAGTGTTGGGAGGCTGGCTGATTTCCAAGCAAGCAACAGATTACGGGATGGCCCAATGGTCAGTGGTATTCTCTATTGTTGCGTGCATAATAGAGGTGGGACTATATGCATATAAAAAGTTTCAGCAATCCAGAACACTGGATTTCAATGGTAATATTAAGGAATTCCATACCCAATTGAAAGCGCTCAAGGGCTCTCTTTCAAGAACTACTCTACTTTCAATTGTAGTGGGTTATGTGTGGATAGGCGCCTTTGTGTGGGAGTTTTTCCGAGTACACCCAATAAACTCCGCTAAAGGTATTTTCCTTCTGGTTGGCTATTTGGTAATTATGAGTATTATCCATCTGCGTTCAGAAAAGAAGGCACTGGGCATTTTGGATGAAATCTCCAATGATATTGATAAATAAATGAATCCACGATCTCTATCCAGACCATAGGAATGCTCCGATTCAAGGATATGCAGTCGCAAACTGTGCTGGCGGACCAACTGATTTTACTGCCGATGAAATAAAAATTTATAAAATATCAAACAAAAACATTACATTTGCGAGGTGTAATATAATATTGTAAAACAATTAGTTAAACAGAGCAAAAATTTAAATATACACACAATGAAAAAAAATTTTTTATTATCGGTATTATCTGCAATTGCTATCCTTGTATGCGGAGAAATTAACGCGCAGACTGTAAAATTCAAACAAGTTATGTATGTGGATCGTAATACTGGCACAGAATACCAGGGGAGTAATGATGTCAGATATGTTACTTTTTCCAACAATTATTCTTCTTTCCAGTTTACAGATGCCAATGGTAAACCTATCAATACCACCAGTAGTGTTTACTTAGGTTCATGGAGCTATTGCAACCAATATTTTTCAGTACAACATTTAGGACCAGGTACTCACATTGCAACTCCTACAGGCAGACATTATAATCCACGTATTTTTAATTATCAGGGAATAAAAAACGGAGTTAAAGAATATTTAAACCGCAGGTCATCATGTAACATGAACACCAACAAAGTGGTAGGTTATATTAATGATTATATATATTTCTCAGAAGATATGTCCAGATTCAATATATATAGTGGAGGGGCTGAAAATGCAAATGGAATTTATGATAACAATGCTCGCTCTATAGATATGGGTGGATATTCTGGAAATTATATCTATGTATACGAAAAGGTTGAAACAAGCAGTAATCCTATTTTTTACTAATAAAAGATGAAAAAGATATTATTATTCATAATAATGATGGGAATTGTTCTTCCATCTTTTGCACAATTAAGTAATAATCACACCTATTATTATGAGAAGGTTGCCAGTGTATCAAAAGATGGAAAACGTACAGCTGCGTATGGCGATGGGCATTATATCACTGTAAACAACAAACAATTATACGAGAGTAATGCTAATGGATATTCACTAAGATATGGTGAATTAAAATACATCAATTCCAACAATGGGTTTCCTACTTATGAAGGAAATTCTTACTTGGGAAGAGGACTGACATATAGATTTGCTGCTGATTTTTCACGACTTAACATAGTATTAAACGATGGTACAATTGCTGTTTACCAACGTAAAAACACCCCTAATAATTCCAATATGCGTAAGTATACTTCTGCCCCTGATACAGGTTCAGGATATGTAGATTACAATCCAAGCAATAGCGGAATATATAATAGTGGAGGATCATCAGAAAATAAAAAGAGGAATTCCAACGATGATTACTATGAATACAAGTGTGCTCACTGTAATGGCACAGGAAGAAAAGAGATAAATCGGACAAAAAACATGAGTAATTTTGGAGTTGGCAGAGTTGAAAGGGTTAGATGTGACGAGTGTGGAAAGGTATATGACAGAAACGGCATGGTGCATAAACATGTAATGTGTGACAAGTGTAACGGTAAGGGCAAAATTAGAGAAAGGCTCTAAAATTTACATCACACTACACAAAATAATCACACCACTTATTCCTATATACCCATATACAACATAAGGAAATGTTTTTCCCGGGATGCGGCTAAAGGCATAGGCTCCAAGTGTTGAGCCTATTGCCACTGCTGCTAAACAAAATATATAACATTTTCCAACAGTCTCTGTAACAAATCCATTGTACCCTCTTACTATTGTCATCATGGCATTTGTTATAACAAAATAGGTTTGTATCATTCCCATATAGTGGTGCTTGTCCGCTTCTGCCGATATAAAATAAAGGACAGCCGGAGGGCCGTGCATTCCAAAGAATCCCCCCATCAGACCGCTCACAGACCCTGCACCAATCTGGTACGGAAGAGTTGTTTTAAACTTGATACGTTTATTGAGAAAAGAAAAGTACAAGCTCACAAAAATCAGAATAAATCCCAAAATAATCCTGATTGTCACATCCTGCAAATCCTTAAGCAAACAAATGGCAAAAGTGGAAGTAATCAGAAAAATTGAAAGTATAGGAATGAGCCTTTTCCAGGTTATGTATTTTCTATATTTTATTGCAGCAATTAATGAAGTTGTAAATGCCAATAGTCCCGACAAAGCAGTTGCCTGCCCATAAGAGGGCATAAGAAAAGGGAGAAGAGTCATTATAAAGATACCAAAGCCAAAACCAGTTGTCCTTTGGACAAAACTGGCTCCGGTTGCAAGTAAGAATATCTCCAAAATGTTCTCAGGCATAATTGAATTATTTAGCTGTCTCAATCTGCCCTGTCTTATGATTAAGTTCAGAGCCTCTCATACTGTGCGGAATAGAGAATATTGCAAACATTACAACCATTGCAACAACAACAATCCATCTGTTCCACTCTTTTTTTCTTGTAAGTACAGCAGCCAATAATGCAATTGCCCCAATCAAGGTCTTGTTATCTGTAAGATCCCCACCAAAAGGGAAACCGCTCCAGAACACATCAAAAGCAAATTTCTGAACAATAGGGCCAAAAACAAAACCTCCTATAAGCAATAGCACAAATGATAAGATTGTATACTTTTTGTATTGTGGCATATTGGCAAGAGCACACAAGAAAGCATAGGCTCCAAACAACATAGACAAGAACATAAAAATTATATGAGGAATGAGTGCCCAGGCTGGGACATTGGCTTTAAAACGGATAATCAACGGATTGTCATAACATACCATTGTCTTTGTTTTAAAGATATTTCCACCTCTGTTGCTTATGGTATTCAACTCAATGTAATACTCCAGTTTTCCTGCGGCCGGTTGCACCGGAAGCATAGCTGTAAAGCCCTCCTCTCCCATTTTCATATCAACTTGTGTATATTCTCCACCGCCAGGATATTTTCTCCAGCACATAACCGCACTCCGCTCAACCCCAGATAGTGAGTCTGTACTGTTGTTAATTCCAAATCCCTTTAAAACAACCCTGCAATCTTCCTCTCCACCACTTCTTGGCAGTTTGAATTTATACTCCTCCCCTGCAATATTTACAGTTTCATATTTAGGGTTTGTTGGACCTGTCATCCTTTGGTATACACTTGCACTTAAAGTAATTATTATGGCAAGAATCCAGAAAAGTACCTTTTTCATAACTCAACCTTACAATTGTACATTAAAAACAAGCTCTTCTTTACCTCTCAAAACCTTAACCACAGCTACCTCTCCTTTCTTTAGCGTTCCAAGAGCTTTCATATAAACTTCTATATCTTTTATCTTAATATCGTTCACCTGAATAATTACATCCCCATTTTTCATTCCAGCTTTATATGCTGGTTTTCCTTTTACAATCAGATCTGCTCTCAGGCCATTCTCCACTTGTCCTGTAACGTCTGGCATAAGTCCTAATGACACCTTAAAACCGGCTCTCATAGGAGAAGCTTGTGGAGAACCTGTGTCGGTGAAGGTCAATCCCTGAGGATATTTCTGAATCTGTGAAATAAGTGCGGCTGCAAATGTTGCAACAGAATCTATACCGCCATATTTAATTTTGTAAGCATCATCATCGGGAGTATGATAGTCCTCTGTTGCCCCGGTAGTCATATATAAAACAGGGATATTCTTTGCATAGAAAGAGGTGTGGTCGCTTGGGCCGTGTCCTTGTGCAGAACGGGTAATCTTAAGGGCATTCCAATTCTCTTTCTCCGCCCAATATATTATCTCATCCATCTCTTTTGCTGTCCCTGTTCCACCAAGTGTAATGGCATTGCTTCTCAGGTTTCCAATCATATCAAAATTTACCATAGCAACAATTTTGTCGGGACCCAAATTTTCTGCAAAATGTTTGCTCCCTACAATACCCTTCTCTTCTGCTCCAAATGCAACAAATATAATTCCATGCACCAGATCTTTTCTTTTAGCATACTTTTTTGCCAAAAATAACATTCCTGCTACTCCCGACGCATTATCATCTGCTCCGTTATGAATGGCAAGGGTATCTGGTCTGCGGGAGCCACTTCCTTTACCACCCATCCCCAAATGGTCATAATGGGCACCAACAACTATATATTTCCCACTGCGGCCTTCTACTTTCCCATACACATTAAATGTTTGAATACCAGATCTTTTTATAACAAAACTTTGCTTGGCGGGATTAAGCGAAAGTTTCTGCATTTGCCTGAATATAAAATCTGATGCCAGTGTGTCCCCTTTTGTACCGCCATCCCTTCCTTGTAAAAAGTCATGTGACAGATACTCAACAACTTGTTTAGAAGTGAGGTTACTGCCAAGCTTAGGTATTTTTACATTTTCCAATTTTTGCGCATAACAGACACTTGTTAGCACCACACACAACAGTATATTTAAAATTCTCTTCATATCTCTAAATTAACAAGGCACTAAAGTAATACATTTTAAGATTTTACCAAAAATTGAATATTTTTTTGCAACTTTAAAGTCCAAAACAACAATAAAACAAAAATTATGAAACATATAAGAATTATCCCTATACTGGCACTTTCAGTTGCCTTGTCAATTTCTGCATATGCACAAAAACTGACTCATAAAAATAACGGGGATTACGTTTTTACCACAATTAAGGCCAATCCTGTTACCATTACTAAAAATCAGAATGAGACAGGTACATGCTGGTGTTTTGCCGGAATAAGTTTCTTGGAGAGTGAGGCAATAAAAAAGGGGGCTCCTCAAGACCTTGATATTGCAGAAATGTTTGTAGTATCCAAATCATACCAAGGGAGAGCTGTAAAATATGTAAGGTATGACGGCCATATTAAATTTGCAGAAGGAAGCGATATGGGGGATGTACTTACCGTATTTAGAGAGTATGGTCTTGTTCCACAAAGTGTAATGCCAGGAATACAATATAATGAAAAAGAGCATATTCACTGGGAGCTTACAGAGGGTCTTACAGGATATATTGAGGCAATAGCAAAAAATCCCAACAGAAAACTTTCTACAGCCTGGTTGAACGGATTCAACAATATTGTAAAGGCATATTTGGGCCAGGCTCCAAGCACTTTTACAGTTAACGGAAAAGAGCATACTCCAAAAAGTTATGCACAATCATTGAATCTTAATCCCGATGACTACATTTTGTTCACATCATTCACACACAATCCATTCTATGAAAAAATGGTCCTTGATGTTCCCGACAACTGGAGATTGACCCAGTATTACAATGTTCCATTGGATGAAATGCTTGAGATTATGGATTATGCTATTGACAACGGCTATACAGTAGGTTGGACAGCCGATATGAGTGAAAAGAGTTGGGGTGATGTTGCCACAATTCCTGGTATGGATGCAAGTGAAGTTACTCAGCAAGTGCGTCAGATTGCATATGACAATAAGGAGACCACAGATGACCATGCAATGCACATATATGGTGTTGCAAAAGACCAGAACGGAATAAAATATTATATGGTTAAAAATTCGTGGGGTGTTAAGGCTCCTTACAATGGCCATAATTATGCATCAGAGTCTTATGTGAGATATAAGACAATGAACATTTTGGTAAATAAAGCAGCTGTGCCTGCGCACATAATGAAGAAATTGAACATTAAATAAATCCTACTTTAAACCAATCAAAAATAAGATAAAATGGACAGAAGAGATATGATAAAAAAAGCAGGAGCAGCTTTTATGGGCGTATCTGCTATGGGTATACCTGCATTTGGTTTGGAATCAGATAATATTATGGGATCCAACACAACTGATACAAAGAAAAAGAAAGTTCTTATTATTGGAGCTCATCCAGATGATCCAGAATCCAACTGCGGCGGTACAATGATTCTTATGCAAAAAGCCGGTTGGGAAGTTGTATCTGTATATATGACAAAAGGAGAAGCCGGCATTAAGGGTAAAACACATGCAGAGTCTGCTGTAATTAGAGTAGAAGAGGCTAAAAATGCCTGCAAAATTTTAGGTGCAAGGGCTGTATTTATGACTCAGATTGATGGCAGTTCAGAAATAAACAAAGAGAGATATGTTGAAATGAGGGAGCTTATAGCAGCCGAGAACCCAGATATTGTCATTACTCAATGGCCTATTGATTCACATGCAGACCATAGAGTATGTTCATCTTTGGTATATGATGCATGGAGAAGATTAGGATATAAATTTGAGTTGTACTATTCAGAGTCAATGACAGGTTTGCAGAGCCAGTTGTTCCACCCAACACATTATGTAGATATTTCTTCTGTTGCCAAACAAAAGAGGGATGCTATGTACTGCCATACAAGCCAGCTTCCAGAAGACTGGTATGACGATTGGCATGGAGTTGGTGGTATGGGAAAATTCAGAGGTCGTGAAATGGGTTGCCAGGAAGCAGAAGCATTCATTCACCTTCCAAGATATAACAGCGATATTCTGTAATTGATTAAAACAAGATAAAACAAAACCGCAACGGCAAGAGTTTGTAAATTGTCCTCTCCGTTGCGGTTTATTTATTTTCTTAAAATACTATTTGCCCTTTACAAACGGCCGGTACAGATTGCAACCAATAAGGTTTCCTATCACTGTTGCCACATAGATAATCAAGATATCAAGAAGATATTTTAACATAAGGTCAAAAGAGACTGTACAGTAATAAAATGCATCTGCAACACAGTGTGTAAAGCCACACAAGATAAATAATGGAACACCAAACAATAGAGGCAAAAATTTCCCTTCTCTTGCAAATTTTACAGATGTTGTCATTACAAATCCACAACCTATTCCAAGCACTGCACATTTTATTGCACCAGATGCTATTCTTTTTACCATAATTGCATCTGCAGCTTCAACTATGGCGGGATTTGCATATCTTATAGCCATACCAGAAAGAAAACAGCCAACAATATTTCCCAACAATATAAGGAATAATGTTCCAAAGTCCTGTTTGGTATTTGTGATAAAACCTGCAGTTCCTGTATAAAGCTTTAATCCATAGCTGACTACTGTAAGCAAGCCAAATGAAAAGAGCACAGCACCTGCAATTCCACCTACAGTCAAGTTTACAATACCACCTACACTAATACAGATTCCTGCAAAAATCGCTGATTTAAAAATATCAAACATATAATCTTAATGCAATATTAGAAAATTAACTCAGCACCATCCTGGGTTACATTCAACTCTACACATCTTGTAAAGTACATAGCTTTATGAGGTCTCATATGTCCAGCTGGAAAACCAAATACAACAGGCACATCCAGTTTGTCTGTATATTGTTTAATTAGGTCATATACAGGAATACCCCATGGATCATCATCATCTGTAATACGGGTAAAGCCTCCAATTATTACACCTTTAACCATACCCAATTTACCAGACTTCTCCAACTGCTGCATGTAGCGGTCTATTGTATTCATTCCCTCAGCAACATCTTCTATAAAAAGGATAGATGGCTGAGTAACATCCATTTGATATGGAGTTCCCTCAGAACCGGAAATTAATGTAAGGTTACCACCTATAAGTTTACCTGTTGCCTTCCCATATTTGTTGTATTCATGAGGAGCAACCTTAATTGAAGTAATTTTTCCAAACAATGCATCTCTGGATGTCATTGCAGAAGAA
>CALCUQ010000028.1 GCA_937906795.1 uncultured Bacteroidales bacterium
TACCACAATCTGTTTTACCACCTGTTGGTCCAATCCCAGAATTATTGAATGGTCACTCACCGGCACACCGTCAACCAGAGCAAGGGATGAGCCCTGAGCACCCCAGATAATCTTTATCTGTGTCTTGCCTTCCACTTTTCTTACTCTCGCCAATTTTACATACTCCCTCAATATCTCTTCCAGGATGGGAAACCTGGTATAATCATCCAGATTATAAACCAATGGAGGGGTGTCTCCTGCAAAAGAGTTATCTTTTTTTAACCATAAATCCATTAGTGTATCAGCCATAAAGCGTCTTGATATCTGCATTCTCCTTCCCCGCTCACGTAATGCATTATCCATCTCCCTGGAAATTACCAGTTGAGGGATCTCTTTAACCATACGGTTGTAGACAGGCTCCAGTACCTCAACATTGTATACTCTTACGGTATCTTGAGAAGCGACCCCTTCCAGAACACCAATCCTGCTCTCCCGTACATCAAAGACAAGATCTCTCCTACCCATTATATTGCCAGTTTTGAAACTTGCAATTCCATCTTCTCCTATCTGACTTATATACACCTCCCCTTGGCTTCCCATAGCACTCATATACAAGAATTTGCCGGCACAACTGCTACTATCTTTAGCAACAACCCCAACATTTATCACTTCACCCGCATAATCAGTCTCATCAACTTTTTCAAATGCCCCAGTTCTATCCAACAAAGATGTCAAATTATAGCTTCCCGACAGATTTGTCAGACTGTCAGCATGATAAACAGAAACATTCAGTCTCATCAATTCGCTGCTTCTGTTCTCTATCCTTATCCTTACCTTACCATCTTTAGCTTTGCCTGCCTCTACAAGTATATCTCCTTTTTTGTCAATATGACTGCCACCAGTCACAACATTGCCAACAATAACACCATCCTTAACTCTCTTGGTGGAAGCTGTGTTAAAGATAGTAATAATCTTGCCGTTAAATTCTGTTATGGCATTACCTCCATCTCTTTTGGTATATGAGACTATG
>CALCUQ010000029.1 GCA_937906795.1 uncultured Bacteroidales bacterium
TAACGCAAAGATATAGAGCCATTTAGAAATGAAACTCATTTTCTGGTGGCACCACTTGAAAATCAAGCAGTTACAATACAATGTAGCTGCTTTTTTGTTGTTTGTTCTGGGTTGGTGGCGGGGCGAATAAAAAAAGGTAATGTAAACAAAAAAAGGTTGGGCCACCAAATCACACTCTAAGCAGGATTTGCGTGCCCAACCCTATGCCTGAGAGCGGGGTTGGATCGCTTGTGTAGCCACAGAGGTATCTGGAATGCATATTGGCGTGCCCAACCTTTTTGCCGCCTAACTCATAATGCTCCAGAATAGGCTTTTACCATTACCAGACGAGTCCGTACCATTACCAAGCAGAACTCGCATCCCTGCAGCTATACAGCTGTTCCCCGTTTATTATCTTTCTGATATCTTTTTTGCCACCTCAAACGGAATATTGCTGCTGAATCCTGCTTTATCGGTAGGTTTTGAGAAAATAGCACACACTATTGAGTACTTAGGCTCATTTTGTGGGTAGAAACCTGCAAAAGTGCTGGCGAATTGTCTTCTTCCAATATGATCAATATAAGGACTTCTGTTGTTCTCATTAAAATTTGAATTGACAATAACCCTTACAGTACCTTTCCTGCCTACAATACCTATGCAATTTTCACTATTGGATAGTGCCAGGAATTTAGAAAGAGAATCTGCAACATGTGGCAATAAAAACTCTTTATCCAGTACTGTTGGTGTGGTTTGAGCTTGTGTATCTTCTCCCATAGCAGAGATTTTCCCAACAAGAGTTGGCTTAATCAAAGTTCCGCCATTTGCAATACTGTTGTAAAAAGCAAGGATATGGAAAGGGGTAACAAAATATTGGAAACCTTTCCCAATGCTTGCCAGATCTTCATTATTAATGCCTGTAGAGGGGTACATATCAACATTTCTTATTCCCATAATGTCAAACTCAGACTCATCTATGCAGAAATTTTTTATATGGTTAATGAATTTGTCGGGATGCGCAGAATAATTAAGAGCAATTTTCCCAATTTCTTCTGCCGACAACTCTTTCTCTCCTTTATATTGAGTTGTTATGCCATCTTGCATTGCTGCGGCAAGAGTCATTGGATGTGCTATATTTCCAGGCTCATATCCGTATGTAAGGAAATAATTGAAGTACTCTCCAGTATCTCCATTATTATTCTTGTGAATATTTACAACTGCCTTTAGCTCTCCGGATTCAACATCCATAATGGCAACGCATCCTCCCATAATGTCATTATCATTTTCAACAACCTCCCTTAAAAGAGAATCGGCTGCACACTGCATGTTCATATCCAAGGTTGTATAAATGTCACTATCTTGAAGCTGCTTGTCGTAAGCACCCTCAATCCCAAAAACACCCATCCCTGTCCCCTCGCTTTTAACACCAATAGTCCTTCTGGCAATATTGCCGTATGGATATGTGCGTCCTTGTTTAGCCACGCATACAAATCCACCTTTATGAGGATGCTCTTTAAATAGTGTAAGACTACGCAATGAGTCAACCATCTGGGCATTCACACTCTTTACAATGGGAACATAGCGTTTCTCTTTTTCTCTGGCATCATTAAAGTATTCACGCCATTGTGTAGCTGATTTATGTGGTAAAATCACAGCAATCTCATTTGCAAGCTTCCTTGATTTCTCCTCCCACATTGCATCATCAGATACTGTACAACAATCCATATGAATGTCATATTCAGTATGGTTGGTAGCAATTATATTTGAATTGCAGTCATAGATGTTTCCACGCAAAGGAGTATTCGTCTTTTTTGTTTGCGGTGAGCAACTGGAAACTATCCCAACACAAAAAAACAACATTGCAGCACCCAAGGCAACAGATACAAACTTCTTTAAATTATTCATAACCGTCCTAATCTGTATTTAATTAAATTATTTACTCCTTATACCCCTTAATAAACTCAGTTACAAGCTTAAACATTCTGTCGTAGTTGCTTGCGTGGAAATTTTCGTATGTATCTCTTGGAGAGTGGTAATTTTTGTTTGTATCACCATCAAGTTCAATATATATTGCAGGAACACCTTTAAGGGCAAACGGATAGTGGTCAGCATAATCATCCAAAGGATGGCGGTCAAGTTTTGCAAAAGGTTTCTCCATTGAACTGTTAATCCTGTTAAGGTACTCAAGCCCCTTCTCACCCTGATCAGATATCTGGCAGTAGATATTTTCACCATTATCACCAATCATGTCAAGCTCAACAAAATATTGGATGTTCTCCAATGGAAGAATAGGATTGTCGGCATAGAAAAAAGAGCCTAAAAGATTGTTTTCCTCTGCATCAAAAAAGGCAAATACCACAGAGTAGTCGGGAGGATTAAGTTTGAAATACCTCATAATATTCAATACCATTGCTGTTCCCGACGAATTGTCATTTGCTCCATAGAAGATGTCTTTTGGACCACAAATACCCAAATGGTCATAGTGACATGCAAGAATAAAATGCTTTTGAGCATCTTTTGTGCCGGGGATGTATGCAATAATATTATGTGCATCATGGTCAATCATTTGAGCCTCTACGTTAATTGACACTTTTTTTGCATTCTCTGGAAAAGCCTCATTTGCAATGAATACAGGAAGCGGAGTGTTAAAGTGGTTGCGTGATTTAAAGTAAGGAAGCAACTCTTTTCCTTTGCAGATAAGGGCACCCACTTTGTCAAGTGGAACAAAATATGTTTTGTAAACCTCTATACCAGGGAATGTATACATTGTTTCGCGGAAACAGTCCCAATCAAGAACAACGGCTTTGTCTTTAAATTTTCCGCTGTTAAGGTATGTGCAGAAGTTATTGGGATCAAGATATTTGTTGTCAAGATATACAACTTCCAACTCCCCTTTGTATGTAGGAGAGAACTCCTTTAATGTGTAGTCTACAGTATTTGTAAGAGTATCACCATCAACAATAAGCTCTACCGCACCACGTTGTGCATTTAGAGGAAAATTGAAATGTTGCATGTATGACAGTTGCTCAGCAGTTCCCCCTGCCCATCTTCTCTCATCGCATGGAGTAATTAGGCTCTTGAACTCTGGTTGCAAAGAGTGAAGTTCAGGTCTGTGTTTCCCTTTCCAGGCAGCTTCAATCACATCTGCAGGAATAGTTTTTACCCCCAAATCCATAATCTGGCTAAGGATATATTCTCCCGCCTTTATATTTCCATTATTGTAGTTGCTTCTGCCATAGTATTTTTGAGAAGACAACTCTTTTACAACCTCAATGTAATACTCTTTGCTTGGCTGGGGAGTCTGTACCCTGTTTGAACAACCGTGTAACATAACAATACTCATTGCAAATAATAATAACTTTTTCATAGTAATTTCAAATACCACAATCTCACTTTGAGTTCCAATTCTAAAAGCAGGCCCCCATAATGATAGTCCCGACGAAACATAGATATGTGAATACTCCCACTTTCTGTATCCGTAGCTCTGCTCAAAAAGAAAGTCTGTTAGCAGGGAAACAGGCCATATCTGCCCCTTGTGAGTATGTCCGCTAAACTGCAGGTCAATTTTTAGAGAATCAGTTTTTTCAAGTTCGTAAGGCTGATGGTCCAATAAAATAGAGGGACTTTGGGCAGAAGTTCTATCAATAAGCTCATCAAGTGACTTTCTTTTTTTATTATGCCTGTCATCCCTTCCAATTATCTGAATACCGTTACTTAATGTTATAACAGAATCTTTTAGAAGAGTAATGGGAGTCTCTTTTAAAAAATTGCAACTTTTCTCTATACCACTTATATATTCATGATTTCCTGGTACCATATAAATCCCTAAAGGAGCTTTTAGAGAGCAAAGTTCCTCCTGCATATTTTCCTTGTAAAGAGGAACAACTGAGTTGTCTATCAGATCACCTGCTATGAGTATTATATGTGGATTCAAGGAGTTTATCAGATCTACATATTTTTTAAGTTGTGTCTTGCCGGTTCCATACCCTAAATGCACGTCGCTTATACCCACAATTCTCAGCCCTTTGAATTGCTCTGAATTCCCTTTGGAGAATACTATATTTACATTCTTAATTTTAGGAGAGTGGTAATTCCACCAGCCGTATACAAGTATGCAGCAAGTAAATGCAAATGCTATTACAAAAGAATATTTGAAAGAAGGGATAAATAACTTTGCAATATCAGTTACAGCCAATGCCATAACCATATATAGAATAAATACAAGCCATACGGCTCCAAATGAGAACATTGCCCTATATACGGGAACAGGTATATTTACCCCTCTGGCAAAGATGCAGATTATCATAAGAAAAGCAGCTGTCCAGAACACAATCCCAGTACAAATTTTTGCGGCAGTAAGCCAATTGCCAAGCACAGCCCAACTATTGAGCAATTTTATGATTTTGGAAAATACATAGTAATTGCCAGATAGGTACAGTAGAGGAAAGATTATAACTATAAACTTCATTATCTGTTGCTTATAAGTTTTTCAATCTTAACAGGTATCTCTGTGTTTTTCATAATTCCTGCAAACTCTGTGGCTGATGCACCATACGCAAATATTGGAACAACTGTGCCACTATGACCTTTTGTGCTAAATGATAGTTGGACTGGAACCCTCTGGCCTACCTCATAACCTTTGTAAGAGACATTTGTGCCACCTGTTTCATGATCAGCAGTAACAACAAGCAAAGTATTAGGGTGCTCATTTACATATTGTACCAACATTTTTAGGGTTGCATCAAACTCCTGCATTTCTGTAATCATTCCTTCAGAATCATTGTTATGGCCATATCCATCTATAATTGCACTTTCAATCATAAGGAAAAACCCTTTGGGAGCATCACACTCAAGCACTTGCAAAGCTTTGGCTGTTGCTTTTTGCAAGTAAACTGTAGGTTCAGAAAGGGTAGTGGTATCAGATTCATCAGAAGCTTGTGCTGCAAGTTTGGCTGCAAGACAAATTTCTGCACCATCGGCAGCACCTGCAGTTTTTGCAGAAGAGTTGCGTCTGTGGACATCACTCATAGAAAGAATACCAACAAACTTTTTGGATTGGCTTTCCAGAACAGACTTCCAATCAAGATATACATCATATCCCTTGTCAATCAGTACGGCTGTCATATCTACAGAATCAGGACGATTGATAAAAGCAGACAATCCTGCACCAATGGCAACATCTACATTGCTTTGGCAAAATTGCTCGGCAATTTTAAAACTTTCTGATCGGTTTTTAACTCCGGCATAAAATGCTGCAGGAGTTGCTTCTGTAAGAGGTGTATTAACCACAATACCACTTTTTTTGCCAAGTGCCTGTGCTTTCTTTAGTATACTGGTAAGCTGCTCTCCATTGGCATCAACTCCAAGATAACCGTTTTTTGTTCGGGTACCGGTTGCCAAAGCCGTTCCTCCAGCCGGAGAATCAGTTACGTAATTGTTGGCAGAGCAAGTCTCATTCAGACCAATCACCGGGGCATATTCAAAACCTGTAAGGGAGTCTTGAGAGAGCAGTAAAGATGAAACGGCGCCAAACCCCATGCCATCGCCAATTAAATAGATAACATTCTCAACTCTCTTTTCTTTATTGCAACAGCTGCCCAGCAATAGTATAAGAGCAGACAATAATATTAAATTCTTTTTCATGTGTACAATATTGGTTATATGTATACAAATTTAGTTTATTTTAGTAAAACTTAAATAATTTTTAAATTTGAATTGTTATAGGAGTATACAAATCTTAAAAACATAAAATTATGGGAAAAGATGTAGCATTGGTGCTTTCTGGTGGTGGTCCCAGGGGCTTTGCATATATTGGAGCAATAGAAGAGTTGCAAAGCAGAGGTTATAACATAACATCAATTGCAGGAACTTCAATAGGCTCGCTTATTGGTGGAGTTTATGCAGCAGGCAAGATGCCTCAGGTGAAACAATGGCTATTTTCCCTGGATTTCTGGAATATGTATGCCCTTATAGACTTTTCATTCTCTTTAAATCATCTTGTAAAAGGTGATAGGGTAATTGAAGCACTAAAGGGGATTGTCTCAGATATAAATATAGAAGATCTCAAAATTCCTTATAAAGCAATAGCAACAGATTTGTACACCGGTGAAGAGGTTGTATTTAGTAAAGGCCCTCTTTTTGATGCAATAAGAGCCTCCATATCAATACCTACATTATTTAAACCTGTAGAGTATAGAGATTCCCTTTTAATTGATGGAGCAATGTCCAATTGCCTCCCGATAAATAGGGTGGAAAGAAAGAATGGGGATATTTTGGTGGCCTTTGATGTCAATGATATTGAGCCTGGGAGTGTAAGGGACAGAATTGTGAGAGAAAAATTTGCCCGAATGTCGGATGAGCAATTTAAAGAGCAGAAAAAGGAGGAGGCAATGGAGTTGTGGAAAGATTTTTCAGATACAAAAGATGTCTATTCATTTGGAGAGAGGGTAAAGTATTATGGTGCAAAAGGATTGGATCTGTTGAAAGAAGTTGTAAGTTATAAAGAGGAGTATGACCAAAATCAGGCTCTTGATTTTGCAAAGAGTTATATGTCGGTAATAGACAGAGCTTTTAGTATAATGAACCACTTTAACTCTGAGTTTTCATTAAGGTTGAACAAACCTGATATCCTGGCAAGAATGCCATTTGATGCTTATGGAGATATAACTGATTATACCAAAGCACAGGAAATTTCAGATCTGGGGCAGAAACTTATGTCTCAGGCTCTTGATGAGTATGAAAAGCAATGATGTCTGTTACAAAAATGTTAAGATATTAACAAATACTAAATATTTTTTTAAATATATTTGTAGATAATAATAATTATAATTAACTTTGCATTAGCAAAAGGGAAGAAATAAAGAAATTGATGGTATTATGTTAACAATAAAGGAGAGAATACAAGAGGCCGGGTTAAAGGCTACCCCCCAAAGGATAGCGATATACAAGGAGATGCAAAAGTTGGGGCATGCATGTGCAGATGTTGTGTCTGAAAACCTTAAAGATTCTTTTCCAAGTCTAACAGTAGCTACAATTTATAATGTTCTGGACTCTTTTGTTGAGGTAGGACTTTTGGTAAAAAGATTCAGTTCAAACAATAAGATGTATTTTGATGTTAATACTTATGATCATATACATATTTATGATGAACATCTTAATACTTATAAAGACTACAACGATCCTGTTCTGGTAAAAATGGTAACAGATTATCTTAAAGATGTTAAAATACCAAACTTCAATTACAGGACAGTAGATATACAAATTATAGGAAAACAATAAATAAAATATTAACAATAAAAAATAAACAATTATGGCAAGTATTAAAGGTACACAAACAGAGAAAAATCTATTAATCTCATTTGCAGGAGAGTCTCAAGCTAGAAACAGATATACATTTTTTGCAAGTGTTGCAAAGAAAGAGGGTTATGAGCAAATAGCAGCTGTGTTTACAGAGACAGCAGAGCAAGAGAAAGAGCATGCCAAAAGATTTTTCAAATTCTTGGAGGGTGGTCCACTAGAGATTACAGCTACTTATCCGGCAGGCATTATTGGAACAACAGCTGAGAATCTTAAAGCAGCAGCAGAGGGTGAGAATGAGGAGTGGTCAGATGCATATCCAAAATTTGCAGAGATTGCAGCTCAAGAGGGTTTTAAAGAGATTGCAATGGTATTTAGAGAGGTTGCTAAAGTAGAGGCAATGCACGAGCAAAGATATTTGACATTGCTTGAGAGAGTAAATACCCAAACAGTATTCTCAAGAAGTGAAGCTATTGATTGGCAATGCAGAAACTGCGGTTATGTATACACAGGAAAGAATGCTCCAGAGAAATGTCCTGCATGTGCTCATCCAAAAGCATATTTTGAACCAAAGAAATGGAATTTCTAAAATTTAAGTGTTTTTTTATAGTTATAGGTAAATTAAAGTAGTGCTTTGATTTAAGTTCCAAGCCGGGCATTAGCTCGGCTTGTTTTTTTACTATCTTTGCCATCTAAAATTGGATAAAATGGTTTCGGTAGACGGTTTAACGGTAGAATTCAGTGGTACAACACTTTTTAAAGATATATCATTTGTTATAAATGATAAAGACAGAATTGCCCTTATGGGAAAAAATGGAGCCGGCAAATCAACATTGCTGCATATATTGGGATGTCTTGATAATTGTACGAGCGGAGAATATTATTTTAAAGGGAAAAATAGGGCTAG